>CALZIH010000043.1 GCA_945787305.1 uncultured Desulfobulbaceae bacterium
AGACGCGTAATTTCTTCTTTGCCACCGTCATGAAAATATTCCCTGAAGCTGGTGCCTCGCTCGCCATGAGGTTCGTACCGTGCCAATATCTCAATGACTAACTGCGGAAGATCACGTGCCGCCACCCAGCCGCATTTTTCCGTAAAGGTACGACTTTCAGGATCTATTGAGGCTCCGCCCGTAACCCAATAGCCAGGAAAACTCTTGCCATTTTTCCGTGCCACTCTGCCGTAAAAGCCAAGATCACCAACATGATGCTGACCACAGGAATTGGGACATCCGGAAATGTTTATCCGCACCTTGCCTATAGCTTCATGCTTCAATCCGCTGTTGAGCACATACCTCTGCACAACCGGAGCCAGCCCCTGGGGCAGACAAACACCTGTCGTGCAGGTATTTGCTCCCGTACAGGCAATAATTTCACCGCAGACATTGGGGAAGTGAGCTAAGGTCTCAATCTCATTGACAAGCTCATAGAGGTTTCCAAGAAAAATTTCGGGCAGATTACGGACCTGAATATTCTGAGTCATGGTCAACCGCATGACATTCTCGCCGAATTTTGACAGGAACTGCC
This sequence comes from uncultured Desulfobulbaceae bacterium, assembly GCA_945787305.1. GTDB lineage: Bacteria > Desulfobacterota > Desulfobulbia > Desulfobulbales > Desulfobulbaceae > DRLX01. Next base: position 575 of record CALZIH010000043.1, read on the forward strand.
CAAGTTTCACCCCATCTTCAGCTCGTAGATCTCCCAGGTGAAGCGGAATTAAAACACTCTTCAGGCCGTCCTGCCGCTGATCGGAAACATAACGGCTTTTCCAGATCGCAAAATGTTCACCTGTAATAATTCTGGGAGCAATACCAGCTGGTCGATCACTATGAAAACGATTTTCAAATGATGCAGAGTCAAGCTTCAACGGCTCTTTCCCCTCTGCCTTGACAAGTTCCTGCCGGTAGAGTTCGCGAAATTTCTCTTCGCCCAATTCCTCCCATAAGAACCGTAGCCTTCCTGAGTTTTTCGTCTTCCTGTTGCCAAACTCGATATAGAGGTTTTTTACGGCCGAACAAACATGGTAGACCTGCCTCTCATTTATAAACTCATGGAGAACTTTGGAAAGTCTTGGCCGACATCCCATGCCGCCGGCAACATACACCTTAAACCCTCGCTCCCCGTTAGAATTTGAGGCGATAAATCCAAGATCGTTGAAGGCAGCCAGAGCATTATCCTCCTCAGTACTGGAAAAGCTGATTTTAAACTTACGGGGAAAATTCCAGGAATCCTTCTCCCCAATCAGTCTTGAGCTCAAAGACACCGCATGAGGAGTCACATCAAAAATCTCGTCAATATTTACCCCCGAGTCATAGGAAGCCATGATATTTCTTACGGTATTTCCACCACCGCCCCTACTTGAAAGGTCGACACTGTAGAGTTCTCGTATTATCTGTGGAATGTCCGGTAGCTTGGCGTCGTGGAGCTGCAGCTCCTGGCGGGTCGTAACATGAACGAGGGGTTTGCCGAAACGACGAGCCAGCTCAGAAACCTTTTGCAGCTGTTTCGGGGTTATGCCCCCGGCTGTTGACCGAATCCGGAGCATAAATGTTCCTTTTGTCCGCTGTTCATAAACACCGAAGGGAACCCGGATAGCCCTGAATTTTGTCGGATGCAATTCCCCCTGCCGGAATTGCTGGATCGATCTCTCAAAGGAGTCAATCTCGTTTGCAAACTCTTTTGGTATTTCATAAAATTTCATTGTATCCTTAACTCCTCTTGCTTAACCTGCTCATCCTGTATTCTAAAGGATCGCACATCCGGTTTTTCTCCTACCAAAGAGATGATCACATGACTGATGTCCGGATCATAGGCCAGCTTTATATCTTCCTCGGATGGTCGTGCCGGGGTTTCGGGGTGGCTGTGATACACCGCCAGCACCTTCAACTTCAACTGCCGAATTTCCTTAACGACCTTGAACTGCTGCTCAGGATTAAATGAATAGTGAATGCGGCTCTTATCCATATTTACCATGGGATATGCTCGAATTATTGTCTCTCCCTCTCCTGCCAGGTAACCACAGCATTCCAAAGGGTTTTCCTGATAAGCTTCACTCACTATCTGATCGTAGACATCCCGCTGTATTATCATTCCGGTCACCTTATGGCACAGACGGTTTGTTCATAATCTTTCAACTCGGTAATTGCCCCTGTTCCACAAACAGGGCAGTCAGGATTTCTAGTGAGCCTCATCTCCCGAAATTTCGTGTTCAAGGCATCAAAGGTCAAAAGCCTGTCGGAAAGCAGATCCCCTATACCAAGTATAGATTTTATAGCTTCATTGGCCTGAAGTGTACCGAGAATGCCTGCGATAACACCAATCACCCCTGCCTGGCTGCAGCTTGGCACCGAATTGGGTGGCGGAGGCTCCAAAAAGATGCAGCGATAGCAGGCCGACTCTTTTGGCAAAATGGTAAAAGTCTGACCGTCAAAGCAAAGTATGCCTCCATGAGAATAGGGAACTCCAGCCAAAACACACGCATCGTTTACTAGAAACTTGGTTGGAAAATTATCGGTCCCGTCGATGACAAAATCATATTCTTTGATAATGTCAGTGATATTTGAGGCGTTCAACATCTCCTGGTAGGCCCTTACTTCCACATCCGGATTGAGCTGTTCAATCTTTTCTTTTGCCGACAGGACTTTAGGCTTAGCAATGTCTCCGGTAAAATGGATAACCTGTCTCTGTAAATTACTCAGATCAAGGGTATCGCCATCGGCAATACCCAACCTGCCCACCCCGGCTGCCGCCAGATATAACAGAGCCGGAGAGCCTAAACCGCCTGCCCCAATGACCAATATTTTTGCCTGGGCTATTTTCTCCTGTCCCTCAACGCCAACTTCCTTGAGGATAATATGACGTGAGTAGCGCTCAAGCTGTTCTTCGTTAAATTCCACTGTATCCTCCTTGTTATCTTTGCATATTCGTTTTGTTACAGCTTCATGCTATACAAGAGCTGAAAGGGCTCGATTGATATCATCAAGAAGATCCGCAAGACTTTCAATCCCTACAGACAGACGGATTAAGCCATCGGAGACCATCATTTCCTCTCTCTCCTCCGCCGTACAGTCGGAAAAAAGTGTTGAGGCCGGATGAATTATCAGGGTTTTGTTATCATTTATATTGGTGGCTCTTCGGATAAGTCGTAAGCTGTTGATAAAGAGAAAGGCTTCCTTTTTCCCGGCAAGCTCAAAACTGAGGACCCCGCCATAGTGGCCATTAAACTGATTCGTTGCAACGCCATGAAACGGTGAGCTGGAAAGACCTGGATAATGAACAGCCGCAACCTCTTTTCTTTCCTTCAGAAATTTCGCCAAAGCCAGCGTATTTTCACAACTGGTGCTTACTCGCAGAGCAAGAGTTTCCAGCCCCAGGGTTTGTAGGTAGGCGCTTTGCGGAGCCATGCAGGAGCCAAAATTCCTATGTACTTCCATACGGAGCCGGGCCAGGAATGCTCCCTGCCCGTATTTATGGTATTTCGCCAGTGCCGGACACTGCGACCAGTCGTAGGTTCCAAGATCGACTACAGCCCCACCGACACTCGTGGCACCGCCGGAAATATATTTTGTTGTAGAATGCATGACCACATGAACCCCATTCTCCTTTGCCTTGAAAAGATAAGGGGTTGTAACCGTACTGTCCGCAGCAAGGATAAGCTTATACTCAGCTGCAATTTCAGCGAGTTTTTCAAAGTCAGGAACCATCATTTGCGGGTTACTGATGGTTTCAACGAGAAGAAGCCGTGTATTGCCATCAATGGCATCTTCAATCTCGCCGGAGTCCCTGAAATCGACAAAACGAGTTGCTATTCCAAACGGAGAAAGGGTGTCCTTGAGCAGGGAATAGGTATTTCCAAAGAGATATTTTGAGGCAACGAGGTTATCTCCTCTCCTTAACACAGCACGAAGCGACGTTGTCAATGCAGCCATCCCCGAAGACAAGGCGATGGTTCCCAGGCCTTGTTCAAGGAGATTTAGTTTTCTTTCAAAATTTTCAACTGTTGGGTTGGTTATTCTTGAATAGGCGTGGGCCGGTTTTCGGTAGGTAAATGCCAGCTCCATATCTTCGGCATTTCCAAATGAAAAGGCTACTCCGGAATACACCGGATACCTGTTGGCATGATGCGGTTCATTGTCGGTACCATTTCCATGTAAGGCATAGGTTTCAAAGCCCAGGTGTAAACCGTTCATATCTTCCAGCCCCTCCACCCATGAAGTATAGAAATTCTACCGTATCATTTTCCTGCAGGAGCGTCGTATCAAAGGCATTCTTTGCAAGAATCTCCTCATTGAGCTGCACCGAGACCATATCCGGTGAGGCGACCTCTTTTTCCTTTAACAGTTCAGTAACCGAGAGAGGCTTGGGCAGTTCCATCATTTCTCCATTGATCATGATCTTCATCTTCATCTTCACGCTCCTTAATTATTCAGCTACAGGCAAATTACTTTGAATTTGCCAAGAATCGTAACTGTTCAGCAGTGCTCCACATGTTCACCAGAAGGCCGATCAGCGTTAATCAGTATTCTGAACGGGCTGATCGTGGGTGGATTGGGTGCTGCTGAACAGTTACCATGCTCCCTATTTTTGTGTGTCCATACATCACAAGAAAGGAAGGAGGTATCAAATTTGTCGGTGTCATATACAGACTTGCCACCGACGGCGGAAAAGTTATAACTCGTTGTATTTCCCTACAGTGCAAACAATGTTTTTGACTTTTTCTGAGTCCATCAAATTTGATAATCAAGCACCATTTGCCTGTGTTTTTCCTGTTCTCGCTGCAACAAGTCTTTGAAATTGATGTTATCAACAATCCCTGAAATCGCAGCTTCAACGTCTATCCAGATGTCACGAAAGACGCAGACCGAAGCAAAACTGCAACTCTCCTCAAGGCCCGGCTCAATGCAGGAGATCGGATGGATCGGCCCTTCAACGAAACGGACGACATCGCCCACAAGAATCTCTTCGGGAGGTTTTGCCAGGAAGTATCCACCCTTAGGCCCCTGCTTGCTTAAGACAAAACCGCCCTTTTTCAACAAAAGGAGAACCTGCTCTAAAAATTTCCTTGGTATATCCTGTGAGCTGGCAATTTTTTTTATCTGGGCCGTCCCATCCGGATATTTGCTCGAAAGATAAAGGATAATTTTTAAAGAATAGTCTGTTTTGTGTGAAATTTGCATCAAACCCTCACTTATAATCTATATAGTCTACCGGAAAAGTAGACTATCACAATGTGGTTGTCAACAATAATAAAAAGAGCTGAGAATAATCGTGCTATGAAACAGTAGACAGTGCGGTGGATGCATCGTTTTTTTCACACAATAAAACCCAACTCGTCCATCATTTCCGATTCTCGAGTGTGGACGAAGCTGAACAGGAACTCTTAAAATAGACAGCGGGAGCATTCAACGAAGGGATATAAGTCTCCCACTCTTTAGTAGATGGAATGGTTGGATAAAAGAAAAATGACGTAACAGGTGTTCCACTATTTAGTGTCAGGATCACTCGATGAATGGCTGTTGTATTACAACCATGAAAGGACCTATCAGGGAAAAATGTGTTGCGGTTGAAATCCGGGAGAAACTCTTGAAGATGGGAAAAACTTGTGGAGAGATAAAATCTAAATTGAACTACTACAGATGAATATCAGGGGAGAGTTGCATAGCTCCTCCCCCGATATTTTTTACTCTTTTATATCAGCAGTTCTGTCTTTGCTCTGCCTTACGCTGCCTGTCGTTCCAGGAAATGATTTTCAACGGAAAGATCGTTTTCTTTCATTGCCAGATACTCGTCAAAGTCCATCATCGCATCTATTGCTCCCTCCGGAGTAATTTCAACAATCCTGTTTGCAACGGTGGACACAAACTGGTGGTCATGGGAGGCAAAGAGAACCACCTCTGAATACTCCATTAACGCATTATTTAATGAGGTGATTGACTCGAGGTCAAGATGGTTGTTGGGCTCATCAAGAATAAGGGTATTGGCACCGGAGAGCATCATCCTGGAAAGCATGCAGCGAACGCGTTCCCCCCCGGAGAGAACAGAGGTGTTTTTCATAGCCTCTTCTCCGGAAAAAAGCATTTTACCAAGGAACCCGCGAACAAAACTCTCATCCTCTTTCGGCGGGGCATACTGACGCAGCCAGCCTATAAGATCTAAATCTTCATCGTTGAAATACGAGTTGTTTTCTTTTGGAAAATATGCGCTTTTGATAGTCACCCCCCAACGAAAGCTCCCCTTGTCCGGTTCGAGTTCGCCTGCCAAAATCTGGAACAAGGTGGTTTTGGCAAGACTATTGGTTCCGACAAAAGCGATTTTGTCCCCTTTATTCACGGTGAGCGTGAGATCATCAAACATGGAAACTCCGTCGATTTCCTTGGAAAGGCCTTTTATTTCCAAAATGACATCACCGCAGGGACGTTCCGGCATAAAGGTTATGTAGGGATATTTCCTAGAGGAAACAGGCATATCTTCAATGGTAAGCTTATCAAGCAGTTTCTTTCGTGAAGTTGCCTGCTTGGCTTTTGAGGCGTTTGAACTGAAACGCTGGATAAATTTTTTGAGTTCCTCCGCCTTGGCCTTGGCTTTCTTACTTTCGGTTTCCTTCTGGTGAAAATGGAGCTGACTGGCCTGTTGCCAGAAATCATAGTTGCCGACATAAACCCGAATTTTTCCATAATCAATATCCGCCATATGGGTACAGACCTGGTTGAGGAAATGGCGATCATGGGAGACAATGATGACTGTATTCTGGAACCGGTCGAGAAAGTTTTCCAACCAGGTAATGGTATTCAGGTCGAGATGGTTTGTCGGCTCGTCAAGGAGAAGAATATCCGGGTTGCCAAACAATGCCTGAGCGAGCAGCACCCTTACCTTTTCGCCGCTCTCCAGTTCCTTCATGGTTTTCTGGCACATTTCTTCGGTTATGCCAAGACCGCTTAACAGTACCGCTGCCTCTGATTCTGCTTCATAGCCATTCATTTCACCAAGTTTGGCTTCCAGTTCTCCGGAACGGATACCGTCTTCCTCTGTAAATTCGGTTTTGGCATAGAGCGCTTCTCGCTCGGCCATCACCTTGTACAGTTTCTTATGGCCCATGATAACGGTGTTCATTACAGTGAATTCATCAAAAGCAAACTGATCCTGACTGAGCACTGCAATACGCTGGCCCGGCCCTTTGCTCACTTCCCCCTTATCCGGATCAAGCTGACCTGCTAAAATCTTGAGAAAAGTCGACTTGCCGGCACCGTTTGCGCCGATCAGGCCGTAACAGTTACCCGGGGTAAATTTAATGTTGACGTCCTGGAAGATGACTCTCTTCCCATAGGAGAGCGCAATGTTGGATGCGGTTATCATGGTCGTGTCCTTAGAGTAAAAACTGCCCGGAGACTCTCGGCAGTATGGAGTGTTCTCGGTTAGAAAAAGGGGGGCTTGGAAACGTGAAAAAAAAAGACCCCACAGAATGCGGGGTCTTTACAACATTGATATATATCAGTGCTTACAGCTGGACAACATTCTCTGCGGCAGGACCTTTTTGGCCGTCGACAACATCAAAAGTTACCCGCGCACCTTCATCCAAAGATTTGAAGCCCTGGGCCTGGATTGCGGAATGATGGACAAACACGTCTTTGCCGCCATCCTGCTCAATAAAACCAAAACCTTTAGAATCATTAAACCATTTTACTGTACCTTCAGCCATTTTGTACTACTCCTTTTGTTCCAGGTTCTTCATTGAACCTTTTTGTATAATCGAAATACCTTTCGATACTTCGAGGGTGTCTGGGATTCCAAACAAAAACAGATTATTGTTATATAATATCTCTCATACAGCATACCCCGTGGGAACGCTGTTCACTTCTTTCTCCAGTCGGTCTCGCCTGACCCACAACCCCTTATTCACTTTGCCTACGACCGATAATGATCGCAGCATTTTAATTGTCTTGTAAAATTAGCGCTGATGGGGTTGATTTTCAGAGTCGAAAGTAGTGTGGATGAAAAGTATACCAATATTTCTTTTCATCTTGATGTGCTAGGGATTTTGACTTAACGTTTCAATTTCCAATCAGCATAAACTCAACGGCAACGAGCGATGCTTGGCAAACAACGAGGTTAACGAGGACAACCTGAAAGGAATTTGTTTATGCTTAATTCTGTATTAGTTATACAGCTTACATCAGATTTCAAAATAATACAACAAAATTAAAACAGCATCCATTCACCGAGTTTTCAATAGCAGGTGAATACAATTCGAATATATCTTGCAGGAGAATCATTATGAAGGCAGCGGAAGAAAAAAAGGGTTTCTCAGGAATGCATGTTCTGGGCATAGCAGCCGCGGTCATGGTTCTCACAGTGCTATTGACGATCTTCGCCGCTAAATATTGGCTCTTTCCACAGCCTTTCACTCCGGTTGTCTTAAGCGCTCAGGAAGAACAGCAGCTTGAAGCGAAACTGAAACGTCTTGACACCCTGACCGATCAACCTATTTCTGCCAAAAAAACAGGTCAACCCCTACCCCAGGATACCGCTAGCCAATCTATACCCTCACCGGATACCCCACCTTTGACTTCAGGTGAAAAAAGAGAGAGGATAACTACTGAAATCCTTGAACCAGAGGCCTATAGCGAAGAAGGTGCCAGCAGAGAAGTCAATTTTAGTGAACGGGAAATTAACAGTTTGCTTGCCAAAAACACCGATCTTGCCAATAAGATGGCAATTGATTTTGCAAATGACCTTATCAGCGCAAAAATTCTCCTTCCGGTCGACCCGGACTTTCCCATGTTTGGCGGAAAAGTTCTGCGGGTGCGGGCCGGGGCTGAATTGGCCTACCGAGACAGTAAACCGATTGTAAAACTCCGAGGTGTCAGCATCATGGGCGTTCCTGTTCCAAATGCCTGGCTTGGTGGTTTAAAAAACATCGACCTGGTCAATGAATTTGGAACTGAAGAGGGTTTTTGGAAGACCTTTGCCGATGGAGTGGAATCTATAAACGTCCGCGAAAAAGAACTCTATATCAAACTCAAGGAGTGAGCCGTCTAATCCTTGTTTACGTGAACAGGAGGCTAATGAGTTGCCTGTATAGATGAGTGTAACGGTGGTAAACGTGGCCATTGTACATTGCGAAAGATACGCGTTCCAGTAAAAAAAGACTTCCTGGAGGCATGACATGAGTGAGAAAAAAATTGCCCTGGTGACCGGGGCCAACAAAGGCATCGGCTTTGAAACCAGCCGTCAGCTTGGCAAGATCGGCATCATGGTACTGATGGGGGCACGGGATCGGAAACAGGGTTTGGCAGCTGCGGAAAAACTGCAGGAGGAGGGTCTTGATACTGCGTTTGTCCACCTCGATGTCACCAGCTCCAGAGATATCGACCAAGTCCGCAGTTTCATCGATAACAATTTTGGCAAACTCGATATCCTGCTTAATAATGCCGGTATGGCCCACAGTGAAGAACCGCTGTTCTCCAACAGCACGGCGACCATTTCCATGCAGGCCCTGCGGCAGACCTTTGATGTCAACTTTTTCGGTCTTGTGGAACTCACCCAGGCCCTACTGCCCCTGATCCGAAAAAGCCCGGCCGGCCGCATAGTTAATATGTCCAGCATGCTCGGCTCTCTCACCCTCCACAGTGACCCGCAGTCGGGGCTCGAACAGATTAAGGGCCTAGCCTACAATGCCTCTAAGACCGCGGTCAATCAGTTCACCGTTCACCTTGCGGCTCTGCTCAAGGACACCCCGATCAAGGTCAACTCCGCCCATCCCGGCTGGGTCAGGACAGAACTCGGCGGGAACGAGGCCCCCATGGAGGTCGGGGAAGGCGCAAAAACAGGAGTTGCGCTTGCAACACTCGATACAGACGGCCCCTCCGGAGGATTCTTTCATCTCGGCGAGCGAATGCCCTGGTAAGGGAGTGGCCGATCACAGCACATGAAACATATCCCCCGGCGGCTCCCCCTCCTCTTTGTCCCTGTTGTCTTGTTTTTACTTGTCGGCTGTGCAGCGCAAGTACAGAATAGGCCAGAGGATGTACGAATTGTAACTGTTTCAGCGAATGCGAACGTAAAACTACCGCCCCCTGTCTTTCTGATATCGGAATGGCAGCAGATGTACAACCGGATAGGCGCTGTCCGGGCGGAACAGCAGGCGGGGCATGAGCGGATAGTAATCGACCCTAGCCAGGCTGTTTTCTATTTTGGTAAGTTTCTTTTTACTACACAAAAGGACACCTACACCAATCTGATTTATCGTGCCCATTTCCCACGAGTTCCTTTCAGCCTGGTGCCCTTTCATCTCGCCTACGGTAGCAATGTCGGTATACTGGTGGTGATCACTGTAGATAGCGACCATAAACCGATTCTGGTTACAACGGCAAACACCTGTGGATGCTATGTGGCTGTCATCCCGACCAACTATCTGCCACCCCATGCTTTTCCTGCAAACTGGCCTGAAACAAAACAAAATATCTATGGCGAACGACTGCCCTCACGGCTGTCGTTGAACGCCCCTGATGATACGTTCTTGATAGCTGTGCGACCGGCAGTCAACCGGGTCATGGATGTTCAGGTGATTAAGAAAAACGACCCCCTCCCTCACCACGAGATAATCGCCGACATCAAGGCTCTGGCGGAGCTGAAGTCTTTGCCACTGGGCAATGGCGAAACCACAAGCATGTTTTATGATGACTGGCCGCTGCAAGGGCATGTCAAGGGGGCAGTCAAACCCTGGGAAAGTCTACTGCTCAGCCTGGTCAGCCTTGACCTGTTTGTAGGGATGGATAAAGAATACGGCAGTACGGCAGAAAGCGGTAATCCGTTTTATACCAGCCTCAAACCCTGGAACCGTAAAGCATCAGATATGAATGATTTTGCAGTTTTTTTGGAATTTTATGGATGGAAGCTATAGCCTGATCAACCTCCAATAGTTATTCACTGCTTTGGTTCAGGGACCAGTCATAATCATAGCTGTCAATGGACTGCACTCTCTTGAGTTGAACCAGAAGCGACTCATCGGCATATTGTTGCAGGTGAGCAAGAACCCCTGCTTCCTTACCGCCGAAATCAACCTGAAACCATTTATAAAGTGAAGAGACCGCTAACCCGCCTTTGCGTACAGTGACAGCCCGTGGGTGATTGGTAAACTCCCTGGCCGCAAGATTGAGCAATTCTTCCATGTTCGCGGCGGTAAAGGCCTTGGCCTGAAGTTGTGGACAACCGATCGATGCGCAATTCAAGGCATAATGAATCCGGTTGTCCCGGAAAATCGGACGCAGGATACGGTGTTCAATGTCATCCAGGCTGACCTCCTGCCCCTCGATTTTGACAAGTTTTTTCCCCCAGGGGCCATCGCTGAAAAATCCGGGTGAGATGTCGATATCACGGATGGACTTAACCGGATAATGGTCCAGAATTACCTGCACGGTTAAGGCGTTGTACAGGTTGATCCAGAATGCTTTTTGCTCGGCCCTGTTCAGCCGACGAACCTGATTTGTGGTAAGATTCTGCACAAATGCTTTCAATGCAGCATGGTCCGCAGCGGTCACCGCAGCATAATCAACCAGGTTGATGTCCCCTTTCCTGAGGTATTTTTCAAGAAATACATTCCAGGCCTGGTAGTCGACAGTACGGACCGATTGCGGGTCATCGGCCTGCCAGAAGGCCCATAAATCAGGTTTGGGCGCTGCCCAGCCTACGACCGGCAGCAACAATAATATGAGAAATAACCGTATAGAATAGTTAAGGATCATGACATAAATAAGATGGATAAAATGTTATTGATATAAACTGAAAATGGTGTAACTGTATCAAAGTTTCGCAATGTGTGCCATACCTCAACCTCACCTTGTATTTCGTAGGATACATTGCAGAAAGGATGAAAACGGTACGTAGCAATGCAGCAAGAAAAGACGAAGAACGCATTCGCATTCAAATCAGGAAGAATAATGAACCTCAGGCAAAAACACATTGCAAGAGCAGCCGCACTCCTGGTTACATCGGCTGTTGCTTTTGTATTGTGCGGTAACGCAGTGGCCGGTTCCGTGAAGGAAGAAGAAGGTCTTTGGAAGTCCCTGCGGACAGGAGGTCACTTCGTCCTGATTCGCCACGCCATCGCACCGGGTATGGGTGATCCTCCCGAATTTACGATTGATAACTGTCAAACCCAAAGAAACCTTTCTGCAGAGGGACGTACCCAGGCCGCCAACATCGGTGCCCTTTTCCGGGCCAATGGAATTCAACAGGCCAGAGTATTTTCCAGCCAATGGTGTCGCTGCCTGGAAACCGCTCAATTACTTGCTCTTGGAACCGTACAGGAGCTGCCGCTCCTCAATTCGTTCTACAGGAATATGCAAGATAGCAAATCACAAACGCGCAGGCTGCAGGAGTGGCTGCAAAACCGGAATGGTGATCAGCCCCTTGTCATGGTAACGCACCAAGTCAACATAACAGCCCTGACCGATGTTTTTCCCAGCTCCGGTGAACTGGTGATAGTTCATCAATCTACAGATGGTAAACTGTCGGTTGTCGGTACCATCGAAACGAATTAAGTTAGCTGTATAGCTGTAACTCTTTTCAAAAACGCACTACTCTGTTTCAGTCAGGGCACCTCGAACATTCATGCGTAAATATACGCCATAGAAAATTGACCTTATAGGCTTAGGGGTAGCAGCCCTACGAAAATTTACTTTAAGCATCTGAAGTTTCCCGCTCTTTTAAGCAGGTCGAGGCCGGGTCGACCAAAATAT
>CALZIH010000044.1:0-3761 GCA_945787305.1 uncultured Desulfobulbaceae bacterium
GCCGACATCCTTGTTGTGGCTGCCGGTGTTGCCAACATGATTAAAGGCGATCAGGTGAAAGAGGGCGTTGTCGTCATCGATGTCGGCGTTAATCGAGTCGGCATGTCTGAGAGTGGGAAAGCCATTCTCGCCGGTGACGTAGAGTTTGAATCCGTTAAGGAAAAGGCTTCGGCCATTACCCCTGTTCCCGGTGGTGTAGGGCCGATGACCATTACCATGCTCATGAAAAATACAGTTCAGGCAGCTCGTCAGTCTGCCGGACTGGAATAAATATAGACGTATATTCAGGGGTAAAATCTGTGATGATTCAGTTTTGCCCTCCAGTCTTTGACTTCTGCTAAGGAGCCGCATCATGACAAGTCATAAAGGATGTGACGGTTGCAATGATATAACCGGAGAATCGACCCTTGATCTTTTGAACCAGGATCTGGCAAAGAAAGTTCGTACAGCCTACGATCGTCTTGAAGATCGTGGCATGTCCGCCTGCCTTTTTGGGTCCGGCGGTACCTGCTGTAAAATCTGTAACATGGGACCTTGCCAGATAATTGATGGTGTTGAATCCATGATTGGTGTCTGCGGTGCAACTGCTGATACGGTAGCGGCGAGAAACTTTGCTCGTATTGTTGCCGCCGGAACCGCTGCCCATACAGATCATGCCCGGGAAATGGTCCGTGGCTTTATCGAGACAGCCAAGGGAAACACTCCCCATGGAATCAGGGATGTGGAAAAGCTGCACCAGGTGGCCGCTATTTTTGATATTGAGACTGAAGGGCGTGACAAAAACGAGATTGCCGTCGAGCTTGGCGAGCGTGCTCTCGCAGAATTCGGTCAGCAGGAAGGCACGCTGAGTATGCTCAAGCGTGCCCCGGAAAAGCAGCAGGAAATCTGGAAGAAAGAAGGTGTTGAGCCCCGTGGCATCGATCGGGAGGTTGTAGAAACCATGCATCGGACCCATAGGGGTGTTGATCAGGAGTATCACAATATCATGAAGCAGGCTTCACGCTGCTCGCTGGCCGACGGTTGGGGTTCCTCAATGCTCTCCACCGAGTTGACCGATATTATGTTCGGCACCCCTGTTCCAAGGAGGGCAATTGTCGATCTTGGCGTTTTGCGTGAGGATATGGTCAACGTGACCGTCCATGGTCATGAGCCATTGCTTGCCGAATCCCTCTGTCTGGCTGCTGATGACGAAGAAATTTTGGCGCTGGCAAAAAAAGCCGGGGCCAATGGGATTAATATGTCCGGTGTCTGCTGTACTGGAAATGAAATTCTGATGCGCCGCGGTATTCCCGTTGCCGGTTCATTTATCCAGCAGGAAATGGTGTTGGCAACCGGCGCGGTTGAGGCCATGGTTGTCGATGTCCAATGCGTTATGCAGTCGGTTGCCCAGGTTGTCAAGGGAAAACATACCGATATCATCACCACCAACTACCGCGCCAAAATGCCCGATGCAATCCACATTCAGTTTGAGGAACACGATTCCTACAACTCGGCCAAGGAAATTCTCAAGCATGCGATCAGCAATTTCAAGAAACGCGGTGAATATTATATACCCGAAAACAAAAAACTTGATGTTGTCGTCGGATTTTCACATGAAACCATCAACTATATGCTCGGTGGCAGGTTCCGCCAGTCGTACCGTCCGCTCAATGACAATATCATCAATGGTCGGATTCGTGGAGTAGCCGCCCTGGTAGGTTGTGAACATTACAAGTACGCCGATGATGTGCATTTTGATATAGCCAAAAAACTCATCGAAAATAATGTCCTGGTGCTGGCGACTGGATGTGCAGCCACCGCCTTGGGGCGTCGAGGTCTGATGAGACCTGAAGCTGCGACCGAGTATGCCGGTGATGGCCTGAAAGAGGTTTGCGAGACTGTCGGTATGCCGCCTGTACTCCATGTCGGCTCCTGTGTCGATAATTCGCGCCTGTTGATTGCGTTGACGGAAATGGTCAAGGAAGGTGGTTTAGGTGAAGATATCTCCGATCTGCCCGCCGTAGGTTCCGCTCCACTGTGGATGAGTGAAAAGGCTGTAGCCATCGGTCAGTATTTTGTTACCAGTGGCGCTCATGTCGTATTCCAGAACCTGCCTACTACAGGTGCCAAGGCCTTTAATGAGTTTGTATTAAAAGGCATGAAAGAGGTGTGGGGAGCGAGCTGGGGTGTCGCCGAAACAGCAGAGGAGATTGCTGACAAGATGATTGCTGCCATTGATGAAAAGCGCGATGAGCTTGGAATCAATAAGAAGCAGGAACGTGTTCTCATGGATATGCAGATGCGGCGTGATCTTGAAGGGAAGGCTCTACCCGGAGCAGGCTGTGGTCATGGAGACAGTCACGGGGCAGAATAATTCTAATCAGGCTTCTCAGCCAGGAAGCTTACCCAAACGACATGATGAAACAGAGCGTCACAAGGCGCTCTGTTACGAATAGAGAAGGGGAAGGAGGATAGATGAAATCAGGGAGTAATCTGGAGCGGGTGCTTGCCAGCGGCGAGTTTGCCGTTACCGGTGAGTTGGGGCCGCCCAAAAGCAGTGACCCTGAAGTGGTCAGAAAAAAGGCGAGAATCCTTAAAGGAAATGTTGATGCCGTCAATATTACCGACTGTCAGACAGCCATCGTGCGGATGTCCAGTATCGGTGCCGGCCTGATCACCAAATCCGAAGGTGTTGAGCCGGTCATCCAGATGACCTGTCGCGATCGAAACCGGATCGGAATGCAGAGTGATCTTCTTGCCGCTTCTGCCATGGGATTGAAGAACCTGCTTTGTCTGACCGGTGATCACCAAAAATTTGGTAATCATCCCGGTTCAAAAGGCGTTTTTGATATGGATTCCATCCAGATGCTCGGCATGGTTCGAGATATGCGGGATGCGAAAAAGTTTCAATGCGGTGAAGAAATAAAAGGAGAGACGCCCAAACTTTTTCTTGGTGCCGCGGCCAATCCTTTTGCCTATCCCTTTGAGTTCCGTGCTGTTCGATTGGGCAAGAAAATCGCTTCCGGCGCCGATTTTATCCAAACCCAGATCATATACAATGTAGATAAATTTGCAAAATTCATGGAGATGAGCCGTGATATGGGGCTTGAGAAGAAAGCCTATATCCTGGCCGGAGTTACCCCGCCTAAATCTCTTGGCATGGCACGATACATGAAGAAATTCGTTCCGGGGATGGACGTGACCGATGAAGTCATTGAGCGGATGAAGGGTGCCACTGACAAACAGCAGGAAGGAATTAACATCTGTGTCGATATTATCAACCAGGTCAAGGAAATCAAAGGGGTGGCTGGCGTTCATGTCATGGCCATTGAGTGGGAAGAGGCGGTCGCCGAAATATGTGAACGGGCCGGCCTGCTCCCAAGACCTACTTTTGATGATATAGCCGAACCCGAGGCAGTTGAAACAGTTGTATCCGAAACCGTTACTGTCCGATCGGAAAAACCGACTGCTGATATTGCTGATTCCGAGGCGGTCGAAGACATCCTTGCCAAGGCTAGAAAAGAGGCCGAACAGATTGTCTCTGATGCCCGCACGCAAGCTGAATCTATTATAACACAGACTGCTCCCCGGTCTGAAGACGAGAATACAGGCAATGTCGTTGCCGGTGCTGATAGTGATGCAGGAGAACATGCGATGAATGAAAAAGAGCGCCTGATGGCGTTGGACTCTATGAAGCTTGGGCTAGAGGCTTTGAAGAAAGCCTATGGACTTGACGATGATCAATTTGCTGCCCTGATGAACTTTGCCGGTGCCGAAGCTGA
>CALZIH010000044.1:3824-16463 GCA_945787305.1 uncultured Desulfobulbaceae bacterium
GCATCTGCTGCCCCCGCAGCAGCACCGACCGCTCCAGTTGAAACTGTTCCTCAAGCTCAAGAGCCTGCTGCTGTGCAAGCGGAAGCAGAGCAAAAAGCTAAAGCCGATGCTGAGGCTAAGGCGAAGGCCGAGGCCAAAGCAAAAGCAGAGGCGGAAGCAAAGGCTAAAGCCGCCGCTGACAACGAAGCAAAGCAGAAGGTAGAAGCTGAAGCTAAAGCAAAGGCTGAGGCTGATGCTAAAGCGAAGAGTGAAGCAGAAGCCAAGGCAAAGGCTGAAGCAGAAGCAAAAGCTGCCGAAGAAGCCAAGGCTAAAGCCGAAAAAGTGGCTGCACCTCAGGTATCTGAGAGTAAGGCTGTTCCCGAGGGACTTGCAACTGATGAGTTAAAAATAGAAGAGACCCCTTTCGCCGAACGTGCGACTAAGGTACCTGCATCATCTTATAAACAAGATTATTCAGGCTCCATCCGTGAATTGGTTATGGGTAACGGTGATAATACAATCACCGTTGGCGGATCAGATTCGCTTCCCTTTCATCTCTTTGAAGGGAATATGCCGAACAAACCACTTATTGCCATGGAAGTGCAGGATACCAAGCCTGATAACTGGCCCGATACCCTGACCCAGTATTTTGATGATGTCATGGATAATCCTGTAGCCTGGGCTCAGAAGTGCGTCAATGAATATAAAGCGGACGCCCTGAACATTTACCTGATTGGGACCGACCCCAATGGAGAAAACAGGTCTTCTGCCGATGCAGCTAAAGATGCTGCGGCAATTATTGATGCCGTTGATGTTCCAATTATTGTTTGGGGCTGTGGCAACAACGAAAAAGATACCGAGACCCTGCGTGAGATTACCTCAATCATTGGTGATAAAAAAGTTTGTCTGGCTCCTTTGGAGGACGCAAACTATCGTGCTATTGGTGCAACAGCCATGGCCTTTCAACACCCGATGGTCGCTGCTTCACCTATTGATGTAAACCTGGCCAAACAGCTCAATATTCTTCTTGAGAATCTTGGTGTCTCCCTTGATACCGTAATGATGGATCCGTCTGTTGGTGCTCTTGGTTACGGTATAGAATATACCTACTCTGTAATGGAGCGAATCAGAATCGCCGCTCTGACCCAGAAGGACGAAAAATTACAGGTACCTATTATTTGTAACCTTGGCCGTGAGGTTTGGAAGACCAAAGAGGTCGGACTGCCGACAGATGAAGTACTCGGCGACCAAGAACGACGGGGAATCATGATGGAGGCCATGACAGCCTCCTGCATGATGATGGCAGGTGGAGAAGTCTTGATCATGCGTCATCCAAAGGCAATATCCATGACCAAATCGCTCATAAACGGTTTGATGGCTTAATCAGTACTCGATACCGATTATTTATAACTTTTAAACACTATCCAGGAGTTATCTCAATGTCGAAGATCATTTGTTCCGCAGCGATACGAGGCGCCAAGAACATCATTGATATGGCCGAAGAGAGTTATGAGGAGGCCCTGAAAAAATACGGGCCTGAACAGGAAGTCTCCTTCCCTAATACAGCCTACTTCTTGCCGGTAATCTATTCCATGCTTGGTGCCAAGGTTGAAAAACTTGGTGATATGAAAGATATCTTTCAGGAATGTCGTAAGCTGCTGCCTGCTGTTGTCACCGATGACATCTGGTTGCCGTATCTTGCCCCTGCTCTCGATGCAGGGATGGCAACATTCTTTGCCGAGGAAATGTATGAATCCATTCGCTACCTGAATGAACCTAACTTTTACACGAAAAGCGAAGATCCCACCGCCGAGAACCTTTGGCTAGGGGCTGCCGATGATGTCATCTTCCGGAAACGAGGGGTTGAGTTCGTCGATGGCACTGCTCCAGGTTTTGCTGCCATCATGGGTACCCCGACCGATAAAGAGGTTGCCTCAAAGATTGCTCTCGAGCTGCAGGAAAAGAACCTCTATATTTTCATGCACGACCAAAGTGAAGGCAAGAATATGTCCGAGCTGCTGGTAGAAAACGGTGTCCAAGTTGGCTGGGGAACCCGTCTTGTTCCCTTCGGTAAATCGTATACCTCGGCTGTTTTTGCCATCGGTTTTGCCTGTCGTGTTGCACTGGCTTTCGGTGGTATTAAACCAGGTGATTACAAAGGCAACCTGCTCTATAACAAAGACCGCACCTTTGCCTTTGTCATGGCGTTTGGTCCTGTTTCCGATGAGTGGTACGCCAATGCAGCCGGTGCAATCAACTGGGGCTTCCCGACCATTTCCGACTATGATATACCAGAAGTCCTGCCCACCGGAATTTGTACCTACGAACATGTGGTTTCCAAGGTCCCCCATGATGAGATTGTCCAGAAAGCCATTGAGGTTCGTGGCCTTAAGGTCAGCGTAACCAAGATTGACATTCCCATGTCCTTTGGTCCGGCTTTTGAAGGGGAACGAATTCGAAAAGACGACCTGTTTATGGAATGCGGCGGTGGCCGAACTACCGGTGTTGAGGTCCTGATTTCAAAAGACATGGATGAAGTTGAAGACGGGCTTGTCACCTTGGAAGGTCCTGATATCAATGATATTGAAGAAGGACAGAACCTGCCCATCGGAATCCTGGTAGAGGTTGCCGGCCGTGAAATGCAGTCCGACTTTGAGCCTATTCTTGAACGCCAGTTCCATCATTTGATGAACTATATTCAGGGTATCATGCATATCGGCCAGCGGAACATCATGTGGGTCCGCATAGGTAAGGGCGCTGTTGAAAAAGGATTTTCTTTCAAGCATCTTGGAGTTGTCCTCCATGGTAAACTTCATCAGGAGTTCGGCGCGATTCTTGATAAGGTGCAAATCAAGATTTATACCGTCCAGGACAAAGTCGAAGAAGTCGTTGAACTGGCCAAGCAAGTCTATGCCGAGCGCGACCTGCGCCTCGGTGCGATGACCGATGAGACCGAGGATGTTTTTTATTCCTGTACGCTCTGCCAGTCTTTTGCTCCCAGTCATGTCTGTGTCATTACCCCTGAACGTATCGGGATGTGCGGTGCATACAACTGGCTTGATGGTAAGGCTTCTTTCCAGATTAACCCAACCGGACCGAACCAGCCGATTGACAAGGGTGAATGTACCGACGAAGATAACGGATACTACACCGGCATCAATGAATTTGTTAACCAGGCCTCTCGCGGCGCTGTAACCGAGGTCAGCTGTTATTCCCTGATGAACAACCCCATGACCGCCTGCGGCTGTTTTGAAGCAATTGCGGCCATGCTGCCGCAGTGTAACGGCATCATGGTTGTCAACCGCGATTATATGGGTATGACCCCGTCCGGTATGAAATTCACCACCCTTGCCGGTATGGCTGGAGGTGGTATGCAGACACCAGGGTTTATGGGTGTTTCCAAACATTATATGACCAGTAATAAACTGTTCAAGGCCGAAGGCGGGCTCAAACGCGTTGTTTGGATTCCTAAAATCCTCAAGGACGAGATTGCTGATAAGCTTCGACAGTGTTGTGAGGATATCGGCATGCCTGAACTCTTCGACATGATAGCCACCGAAGAGCAGGGAACGACCGAAGAAGAGATCCTTGCTTTTCTCAAGGAAAAAGGACACCCGGCCCTTGAAATGGATGCAGCCATCGGCTGATATATTAATTGTTCTAAGTTGCCGGTACAGGGAAGAATATCCCGCCGGCTTTTGCGATACGCTTAAGGAGGAAAGAGACAATGGCGTTAACCGGTATACAGATTCTCAAGATGCTGCCCAAAAAGAATTGTGGCGAATGCAGCATCCCCACCTGTCTAGCCTTTGCCATGAAGGTGGCAGCTGGCCAGGCTGAGATCGAAGATTGCCCTTATGTCAGTGATGAAGCAAAGGCAACCATTGGTGAGGCATCAGCTCCTCCGATTCGGACAATCAAGATCGGTGCTGGAGATGGTCAATTTACCTCAGGTGGAGAAACCTGTCTGTTCAGGCATGAAAAACGATTTGAAAACCAGACCGGTATCGCCATTCTCATGGCTGCCGACGAAGATGCGGCCTCTATTGATGGTAAGATTGAGCGTTTCAATGCCATGGAGTATGAACGCGTAGGTGTCTACATGCGCGCCAGCCTTGTGGCCATAAAAGATGCCGGAGATGGCGGAGCTTTTAACGCGCTCACCGAAAAGGTGATTGCAAAGTTGCCCAAGGCTGCTGTTATTCTGATGTCTGAGAATGCCGACAACCTCAAGGCTGCCGCCGCTGCCTGTGGAGATCGAACTCCGTTGTTGTATGGTGCGACCGGTGAGAATGCTGATTCGTTTTCCGCTCTTGCCAAAGAGTTAAATGCGCCAATCGGTGTCAAAGGTAAAAATCTTGATGATCTTGTCGATGTGTCCGGTAAACTCGTTGAAGCCGGCGTCAAAGACATGGTGATTGATACCGGCGCACGAACCTTGCGTGCATGTTTTGAAGATAATGTTGTTGCCCGTCGTGCAGCTGTTAAGGAAAAATACAAGCCGCTTGGCTTTCCGACCATCACATTTCCCTGTGAGATGACCGACGACCTGATGATGGAGGCCATGATAGCCTCTGTTGTAATGGCCAAATACGCCGGCATCGTTGTCCTTTCAGATATTCAAGGGGATATCCTCTTTCCGCTGCTGCTTGAGCAGTTGAATATTTTCACCGATCCACAGCGGCCAATGGTCGTACAGGAAGATGTGTATCCGATTACCGGCCCGGATGAAAATTCACCGGTGTTGATTACCTGTAACTTCTCGCTCACTTACTTTATCGTTTCCGGTGAGATTGAAGGCTCCAAGGTTCCTTCCTGGTTACTGATTAAGGATACGGAAGGCCTGTCGGTACTGACGGCTTGGGCTGCCGGCAAATTCGGCGCAGATCTTATAGCTCAATTTGTCAATAAGTCCGGGATCGCTGATAAGGTGAAACATCGTGAATTGATTATTCCCGGCTACCTTGCGACCATTAAGGGTGAACTTGAAGAAGAGCTGCCCGACTGGACTATAACTATTGGTCCCCGTGAGGCAGGACATCTGCCTGCATTTTTAAAAGAATGGAAACCCGCAGCATAACATAAGGATTAGGGTCAGGAGCAGGAAACAAGTTTCCAGGTGGCTTCCTCTCCTGCACCATATTTTTTGCCCTAAACCTAAACTCCATATGTTTTAATCCCAAGCCCTGAACTCTAAAATATGGCAACAGTTACACTCACCATAGACGAAAACGAAATCATCGCCGAAGAAGGACTGACTATTCTCGAGGTTGCAAAACGTTCTGAGATATCCATTCCGACACTCTGTTATATTGCCGGAACCAGATCTGAGAATCCCTGCGAAATTTGTGTGGTACAGATTGCGGATTATGAAAGCCATGGTCTGAAATCAACCTTGTCCAGTGAAGGACTTTTTCGTGCCTGTATTACCCTTGCCAAGGATGGTATGCACATCCTGACGAACTCCAACGATGTCATAGCCCACCGGCAGGGACGTCTTGCCATACTCTCCGAAACGCATTTTGGTGACTGTAAAGCTCCCTGTAACCTCACCTGTCCAGGCCAGATTAATGTTCAAGGATATATCGCCCATGTTGCCAAAGGTGAATATGAAGAGGCCCTTCGTACGGTCATGGATCGTAACCCTATGCCGTTTTCGGTTGGTCGGGTCTGTCCACGATTTTGTGAAACCCGCTGTCGTCGTATTCTTGTAGATGAGCCTGTTTCCATCAACCATTTGAAGCGCTTTGTCGCTGATTGGGCAATGACCAACGGTATTGAGTTGGATTTCCCCAAAGACAAGCCGACCGGCAAGAAAATTGCCGTAATAGGTGGTGGGCCTGCCGGCTTGTCTGCTGCTTTTTATTTGACCGGAAAAGGACATGAAGTAACAATTTTTGAGGCGGAACCTAAACTAGGTGGTGCTCTGCGTTATGGTTTTCCAGAGTATAAGATTCCCAAGGAAATAGTGGATTATGAGATTAACACCATCTTGAAGATGGGAATCAATATCCGACTCAGTCAACGCTGGGGCAAGGATTTCAATCTACTGTCCTTACGCGACATGGGCTATGACGCTACGTTTATCGCTATCGGAGCCGGTGTCGATCACCCCATGAACGTGCCATGTGACGATAAACAACACGTCTATACGGCAACCAAATTTCTTCACCTGATCAATGAAGGTAAAGAGCTCAAAGTGGGTCGCAGTGCTGCCGTTATTGGCGGCAATAATATTGCAATGGAAGTGGCCCGCAGTCTTAGGCGATTAGGCGTACAGCAGGTAACGGTCATCTATCCCAGAGCCCGGATTGAGATGCCGGCCAATCAACGAAATATCCGTGAGGCGGAACGGGAAGGAGTACAGTTCCTCTTGATGGCCTCACCGGTTGGAATCTGCGGGGTCAGCGAAAATGACAGTCGCTTGAAGCTTGACCTTATTCGGATGAAACTCGGTGAACCGGACAAACGCGGGAAGCGAGCGCCTATCCCGATTCCCGATTCTACAAACGCTATCAATGTTGATACCGTAATCAGTTCTCTGGGACAGATGGCGGTCGATGAAAAAATGGTCGGTGGTGAACTTGAAGAGGCACTTGCAATTTCACCCAGCGGCATGTTTGTTGCCAATCCCAGAACATCTTTAACCAGTGTTGATGGAGTATTTGCCGGTGGCGATGCTTCCGCCGGATCCAAATCCGTTATCCAGGCCGTAGTCTCAGCCCGTCGAGCTGCCGACAATATTCATGCCTACGTAATGGATGTTCAAAAAGGGCCAGCTGAAAGCCGTTTCAATTTTACCCGTGGCCGCTCCTTTGACGATGTGGCCCTGAAAAATTTTGATGGCGTCAATGTCAAACTCAGGGAAAAAATGCCTGAACGGCCACCTGAAGTCACTATACAGGATTTTGATGAGGTAAAGCTCGGCTTTACCGAGAAAATGGCTCGTAAAGAGGCCGAACGCTGTCTTTCTTGCGGCTGTACAGCCTTTGAACGTTGTGATCTTAAACGACTCGATATTGATTTTAATGTAAACATCAATAAGACCGGAATGGGTACAATTCCGATATATCCAGTTGATGAGGATCATCGTGCCATTCGGGTCGACCGAAACAAATGCATATATTGCGGTCGCTGTGTTCGCTCCTGTGAATATGACGCTCTGGAATTGAAAGCCCAATCCTTTGATACTAAAGGCAGGCCGCTTGGACTTGAGATTCTCTTTAACGAGAAATGCGTTTCCTGCGGTAAATGTGTAGACAACTGTTCCACTGGTGCCCTCAATAAAAAGAACCGTATTGTACCTGTCCAAACAGAGGTGGTTAACGAAATTCGCACTACGTGCCCCTACTGCGGAACCGGTTGTCAGGTTGACTTGAAGGTAAAAGGAAAGACCATCCTTGAGGCGTCAGCTGATCCTGAGGCCATACCAAATTTTGGCGATCTCTGTGTCAAGGGAAGGTTCGGGCATAATTTTATTCAACACCCCGATCGGTTGAAGACACCGCTTATTCGAAGACAGAAAGGTGGTGCGCTGGTTCCGGCAAGCTGGGAGCAGGCTCTCGACTTTATGGCCGGAAAATTTGCCGGTATCCTCGGTGAACATGGTGCTGATGCGCTGGCCGGTCTCTCATCGGCCCGCTGTACCACCGAAGAGAACTATGCTTTTCAGAAATTCTTTCGTTCCACCTTGGGAACCAATAATGTTGATCACTGTGCCCGCTACTGACACAGTCCAACGGTGACCGGTCTGGTCACAGTACTTGGTTCAGGAGCGATGACCAATACCATAGAAGGTATTGTCGATAGCGATGTAATGCTGGTGATTGGCTCGAATACTACTGAAACCCACCCCGTCATTGCAGTTCGCATGCGGCGTGCCGTGAAGAAGGGGGCGAAGCTTATTGTTGCCGATCCCAGGAAAATAGGACTGACTGATGATGCCGCCTTGTGGTTGAGTCAACATCCTGGCACCGATGGCGCGCTGATTAATTCCTTTTGCCATGTGATCATCCGTGACGGACTTGAAGATACGGAGTATATTCAAGAGCGCACTGAAAATTTTGAAGCGTTGAAAGAGGCGGTAGCAGACTGTACACCAGAGTGGGCTGAAAAAATAACCGGTGTTAAAGCTGAAGATATTGAATCTGCCGCTCAAATGTTCGCCCAGGCTGACCGTTCCGGTATTTATTATACCATGGGGATCACCCAGCACACTTCTGGTACGGACAATGTATGGGCCTTGGCTAATTTAGCCCTGCTTACCGGCAACCTTGGCAAACACGGAGCCGGTCTTAATCCACTCCGTGGGCAGAATAATGTGCAGGGGGCCAGCGACATGGGCTGCAATCCCCTGTTTTATCCAGGATACCAGCGTGTGGACGATGAGGCCAACCAGAAAAAGTTCGAGGAAATTTGGGGCACACCGCTTTCCTTGAAACCTGGATTGATGGCAACTGAAATGCCTGCTGAAATCACTGAGGGGAGACTTCGAGGAATGTGGATAATGGGAGAGAATCCCGTGCTCAGCGATCCGAACAGTGAACATGTCTGCAAGGCTCTGGAGAAACTAGATATCCTTGTTGTCCAGGATATCTTTTTGACCGAAACCGCCGAATTGGCTGATGTTGTTCTGCCTGCAGCCTCTTTTGCCGAAAAGGACGGAACCTTTACTAATACCGAGCGCAGGGTACAGCGGGTTCGAAAGGCAGTGCCTCCACCCGGCAATGCGATTGACGACCTGACAATTGTTAATCTGGTTACCGCCCGCATGGTTGGCAACAGCCAGATAAAGACCCTTGACGCAGCAACCACTTTTGATGAGATTACCCGGTGCTGGGTGAACATGGCCGGCATGAGTTATGAGCGGCTGGAAAACGAAAGCCTGCAATGGCCTTGTCCGGAAAAGGACAAGCCCGGTGTAGCTATTCTCCATGAAAACGGATTTCCAAGGGGAAAGGCGTTGTTTTCAGCAATCACCTGGAGGGAGCCTGATGAAAATCCTGATGAGGAATATCCGTTGATACTCTCCACTGGACGTGTCCTTTATCAGTACCACACTGGAACCATGACCAGACGCTCGGAAGTCTTAGAGGAATCAGCACCTTCACCCTATGTAGAGATGAACCCAGCTGATGCCGAAAATCTTGACCTCACTGACGGCGAAACAGTCAATGCAAGCTCTCGCCGTGGTCGCATTACCTTGCCGGTCAGGATTACCGACAGGGTCAACAAGGGAATGGTCTTTATGCCCTTTCATTATAAAGAGGCATCGGCAAACCTGTTGACCAACGATGCCCTTGACCCGGTATGTAAGATTCCTGAGGCCAAAGTCTGCGCCATCAGGATTGAAAAACTAGAGGATCTTCCTGTGTAAGCAGTGAATATCCCAATTTAAAATACTATAAATCAGTAACATTCACTCTGGAGATTGTAATGGGAAAAGGAATGGAACATAGGGCCGGATCTGTGATGGTCGTCGGCGGAGGTATTGCCGGTGTGCAGGCCGCCTTGGACCTGACTGAGCTCGGTTACTACGTTTATCTGGTGGAAAAGGGGGCTGTTGTCGGTGGCGTTATGGCACAGCTTGATAAAACATTTCCCACCAACGACTGCTCTCTCTGAATACTTGCGCCTAAGCTGGTAGAGGCCGGTCGGTCTCCCAATATAGAGATGCTCACCAATGCTGATTTGACGGCACTGGACGGAAAACCTGGTGATTTTACCGCTAAAGTACGACAACGCCCGCGCTATATCGATGCTGATGCCTGTACTGCCTGCGGTCTGTGTACCCAGTATTGCCCAAAACATCATGTAGATCCGTATAACGAAGGATTGTCGCTTACGCGACCGATCCATATCGATTATGCACAGGCGGTTCCAGCCACCTACTACATTGATCCATCATCCTGTCTGCACCTGCAGCATGATACCTGCCAGATTTGTGTACCGGTCTGCCAGAGTCATGCGATTAATTTCAACCAGCAGCCTGAAGATCTCGTACTTAAGGTTGGAGCGGTCATTCTGTCGCCCGGTTTTGGAAAAATCGATGAATCAACCCTGGAGAAATACGGTTACGGAAAACATCCGGATGTTGTCACTAGCTTTGAGTTTGAACGAATGACAACCGCCTCCGGACCGTTTTTAGGAGAGGTCAAGTGTTTCTCAGACGGTCGACATCCAAAACGGATAGCCTTTATCCAGTGTGTCGGATCCCGTGATCTCGGTTGCAACAATGGCTACTGTTCCTCGGTCTGCTGTATGTATGCGATCAAAGAGGCCATGGTTGCCAAAGAGCATGATCCGGAAGTGGATATCACCATCTACTATATGGATATCCGCACCCAGGGTAAGGATTTCGACAAGGCGCAGCAACGAGCCGAGGCAATGGGCATCAAGTTTGTCCGTGCCAAGGTGGGAGCTGTCACTCCCTGGCTGAACCGGATACAGTTAACCTATTCCACCATTGACGGAAGACATGAGTTTGAACCATTTGACATGGTCGTCCTTTCCGTTGGCTTGGAATCCCCCCGTGATGCGAAAGGAATAGCCGACATTACCGGCATTGAGCTCAATCATTATGATTTTGCCGACACCGGTACCTTTAACCCACTGACAACCAACAGGGAAGGGGTTATTGTTGCCGGTGCTTTCCAGGGGCCAAAAGATATTCCAGAATCCGTAACCCAGGCCTCTGCAGCTGCCGGTATCGCTGCCGGTCTGCTTGAAAAACAGCGTGGCCAGGGGATCATCCACAAGGATTATCCCGCAGAAAAAACCGATGTTCAGGATCCGCGGATCGGAGTTTTTGTCTGCCACTGCGGTATCAATATCAGCTCGGTCGTCGATGTGAGAAAGGTTGAGGATTCGGTTGAGGGGATGGAAGGTGTCGTTTACCATACGGACGCGCTGTATTCCTGCTCCCAGGATGCCGTTGAAACCCTCAAGAAAACCATTGTCGAACATGACCTGAACAGGGTCGTTATTGCTGCCTGCTCTCCACGGACCCATGAACCGCTCTTTCAGGAAACATTAAAAGATGCAGGGCTGAATCCCTGTCTGGTCGAGATGGTCAATATTCGCGATCAATGTTCCTGGGTTCATGCCGGAGAGCCTGAGGCAGCAACTGATAAATCCCAGGATTTGGTACGGATGGCTATTGCCAAGGCCCAGAAACTGAGCCCGCTTCCGGAACAAACCGTACCGGTAACGCCTAAGGCCATTATTATTGGCGGAGGTATAGCCGGCATGACCGCAGCACTGAATCTTGCGGAAAACGGCTTTGATTCGGTACTGCTTGAAAAGGGGAAGACCCTTGGTGGAAATCTTGGTCTCCTCACCCATACCTTAGACAGTAATGAGACGGCGACTCACCTGAAGGGCCTTGTCTCGCAAGTCAAAAAGAACAAGAAGGTCGATGTGTTGACCTCGGCAGAACTGGTTCAAACAACTGGTTTTATTGGGAACTTTGCCTCAGTCGTTTCTTCCGGCAGCGGGAAGTCCAAAAAGGAACAGACCATTGATCATGGCGTGGTCATTCTTGCCACTGGTGGCCATGAACACCGGCCTGAAGGGTATCTCCTTGAAAAAAGCAATAAGGTTGTCACCCAGCAGGAACTTGAAAAACAGCTTTCCGGCAGGGCCAAGAACAGAGCACCTGATTCGGTGATCATGATTCAATGTGCGGGCTCAAGGGGCGATGACCTTAATTATTGTTCCAAGGTGTGTTGTAACCATGCGGTGAAGAATGCACTCAAGATCAAAGAGATCAACCCTGATTCCCAGGTTATTGTCTTATACCGTGATATGCGGACCTATGGATATGCTGAAGACGCATTTCGCGAGGCCAGGCTTAAAGGCGTTGTCTTTATTCCCTATGACCTTGATCGAAAACCTGAAGTGTACGAGAAGGGTCGAAGGCTGCATGTGAAGTTCTTTGATTCCCTCATGCAGGAAGAGATGGATATGACTCCTGATCTGGTCGCACTTTCCGTTGGTATTGTACCAGACGGAACCGAAGACTTAAGTAAACTGCTTAAGGCTCCTTTGACAGATGATAGGTTTTTCCTGGAGGCCCACGTTAAACTGAAGCCTGTTGAGCTCCCTGTTGATGGTGTGTATGTCTGCGGTCTTGCACACGGACCGAAACCGCTGGACGAAACCATTGCCCAGGCCCAGGCTGCTGCTGCAAAGGCGGCTATACCTTTGGTGAAAGGGTCGGTTTCTGTTGATCCCATTGTTTCTTCAGTCGACGAGGAAGCATGCATTGGTTGCAGTTTATGCGCCAGCCTCTGTCCATTTGGTGCCATTGAAATGTATAAAGTGGAGAAAAAGCGTAAGGCCAGAACTATCTCCGCATCGTGCAAAGCCTGTGGTATTTGTGCCAGCCATTGTCCGACCTTTGCCATCTCCATGGGCGGGTTTACCAATGAGCAGATAACTTCGCAGATTGAGGCCTTTGGTAAGGCCACTGAAAAAGAAACCGCTGAGGTATAACGAATGAGCGATACATTTACCCCCAGAATTCTGGGTTTTCTTTGTAACTGGTGCTGTTATGCCGCTGCGGATGCTGCCGGGGTATCACGATTCCAGTACCCACCAAACCTGAGGACTATCAGGGTCATGTGTACCGGCCGCGTTGATCCGGCCTTTGTCCTGCGC
>CALZIH010000045.1 GCA_945787305.1 uncultured Desulfobulbaceae bacterium
CCCGTATATTTTATTGAATGTAGCATAGACATTTATAAAATACATCTATTTTCATATCGGGTTTCTGAGTCTCTTTCATTAATGATTGGGTTCCGATCGATAATGTTACCTTATTGAAATAGTGTGAGGGCGTTAAGAGATGAAATGTAAAAAAAACTTTTGTTCTGGTTCCGGCTGACCTGCGCGATTGTGCGGCTGAGGGGAAGTTTAGACATCTCTGCAATGGCGCTACCCAACGGGATCAATAAGCATGTTGGGTTGCGCCTGCATGGTAATGGGGCCCTCGAATCTATTTACGATGTCCATTTGCAGTGGAAAGCTGCTTTAATCCCACCCGACTCCGTGACGAAAAAACATTGCTTTTTCTCTTATATGGTTAATGTTGCATGGTTTTTTCAATCCATGTTATAGCTGATATTTTCACTTGTTTGCCCTTCGGGGCGGTCGGCAGCGGCTCACCTGCTTTGAAGTCTATGCTTATCTGTCACCAACCGTACGATATCACTACAGGATAACCGTGTGGATACTTTCGCGCATCTGAACCACTGCCGACCGCTCACGGATTCAGGTTCCCAGATTTTTTCCTTCAATATGGCTTTCTCCTCCTGAATCGTTTAATATAATGTCCTTGACCTGCGTCTGGCCTCATTGATTATTTTCCATGCGCTGTACTGTCGAAATGGTTTGTGTTCGGAATTATTCCAGGTTCAAGCATTCCAGCAAAAGAATAACTTCCAACTATTATGGACTCGTAAAAAGTCCAAAACTCCGTTTGCAATGTACGGAAATACAATGAATTATGGCCTTTCCGCTGTCGGTGGCGAGGCTTATTACGACACCGACAACTATGTTGGAAAAGGGGCTATCGAGGCCTTTGTTACCGCTGCGACTGCCGTAATTGGCGGAGAAAGTGGAGAAGAACTTGATCAAATGACAAGTAACTTTTTAATATGAGGAGCTATTTTATGAGCAATCAAGAAATTATTTACACCAAGGTTGATGAAGCCCCGGCTCTTGCAACCTATTCACTGCTGCCGATTCTGCAGGCGTATACGAAAGGCTCTGGTATCTCGCTTATCCAGAAGGACATTTCCCTTGCCGGTCGCATCATTGCCAACTTTCCAGACAGACTCAATGACGGGCAAAAGATACCTGATGATTTGCAGGAGCTAGGAAAGCTAGCCAAGGAGGCCGAGACAAATATTGTTAAACTTCCCAACATCAGTGCGTCCATACCTCAACTGACCGACGCCATTAAAGAGTTGCAGGCAAAGGGATATGATATTCCAGACTACCCGGCTGATCCCAAAAATGATGAAGAGCAGGCAACAAAAAAACGGTATGCCAATGTTCTGGGGAGCGCCGTGAATCCGGTACTGCGTGAGGGTAACTCGGATCGCCGGGCAGCAGCATCTGTGAAGAAATTCGGAAGAAAGAATCCTCATAGGATGATGAAGCCCTGGCCGCTTGATTCAAAGTGCCGGATCAGTCATATGAGTGATGGCGATTTTTTTGGCAGCGAAAAATCCATAACTGTTGTCAAGCCAGGCGAGGCACGAATTGAGTGTGTCGCTGCAGACGGTACGATTACAGTGTTAAACAGCAGTATACCGCTTCTCGCCGGTGAGGTTATTGATGCTGCTGTAATGAGTGTACAACAGCTGCGCAAGTTCTTTGCCGAGCAGATTGAGAGTGCCAAAGAGGATGGAGTGCTTCTTTCCCTGCATTTGAAAGCTACGATGATGAAGGTTTCAGATCCCATTATATTTGGTCATTGCGTATCTGTTTTTTACCAAGAGGTTTTCGACAAGCATGGAGAGCTGCTCAAAAATCTGGGCGTAAATGTCAACAACGGGCTCGCAGATCTGTATGAGCGCATCAGCTCCCTGTCTGAAGAACAGCAGAAAGAGATCAAGGCTGATATTATGGCCGTTTATGATAACACCTGTAAGCTTGCCATGGTGGATTCAAGTAAAGGTATCACCAACCTCCATGTGCCAAATAATATTATAGTTGACGCCTCGGTTCCTGTTGTCATCCGCGACGGTGGGAAGATGTGGGGGCCGGATGACAAACTTCATGATACCAATGCGATGATTCCTGATCGCAGTTATGCCGCCATTTACCAGGAGGTCGTTCTGGACTGCCAGGAAAACGGCGCTTTTGACCCGGCCAGCATGGGAAGTGTGGCAAATGTCGGCCTCATGGCACAGAAAGCAGAGGAGTACGGATCCCATGACAAGACATTTGAGGCCCCTGCGGAAGGCAATATCCGGATTGTTGATACTGAAGGGAAGGTACTCCTTGAACAGAAGGTCGAACAAAATGACATCTTCAGAATGTGCCAGACCAAGGATGCTCCTGTTCGCGACTGGGTAAAGCTGGCTGTGAACCGTGCCCGGTCCGCTGGCAGCCCGGCCTTATTCTGGCTGGATCCAAATCGGGCCCATGATGCTGAACTCATAAAGAAAGTTAATCAATACCTGCCGGAGCACGACCTGTCAGGCCTTGATGTGCGTCAGGTGACACCGGTTGAGGGTATGCGTGAATCCATTACTGCAATCCGTAGGGGAGAAGACATCATTGCCGTCACCGGTAATGTTTTGCGAGACTACCTGACAGACCTGTTCCCTATTCTGGAGCTTGGTACAAGTGCCAAGATGCTCTCCATCGTGCCCTTGATGAATGGAGGCGGGCTTTTTGAAACAGGTGCAGGCGGATCAGCTCCAAAACATGTGCAGCAGTTTGTTCAGGAGGGACATCTGCGCTGGGATTCTCTAGGAGAATTCTGTGCCATGGTGCCGTCCTTTGAGCATGTCTATGCAACCTATAAAAATGATAAGGCGGCACTTTTTGCAGAGACCCTTGATCGGGCCATCGGCATGTTCCTTGAGGCGGAAAAATCACCGTCAAGAAAAGTAGCTGAGCTTGACACCCGCGGCAGTCATTTTTATCTGGCTCTCTTTTGGGCCAAGGCTCTTGCCGAACAGGACAAGGATTCGGAGCTGCAGGAGAAGTTTGCCACAGTGGCAAAAGAACTTGCTGAAAACGAAGCGGCAATAGTTGATGAGATGATAAGCTGTCAGGGAGAGTCGGTTGATCTGGGCGGCTATTATAAGCCTGATTTTGTAAAGGTTTCAGGGGCCATGCGGCCAAGTACAACATTAAACAGTATCATCAACAGGCTGTAGAACAGGTCGACCCGTCCCGCGCATTTTTTTCCTTTCAGGTCCCCAAAACACTGGGCATTCTGATCCGGTTATAGCCATTGACCTGTCAAACACAGCGTATACTCACCGCAGGCTTAGTCCTGCGGCTCCCTCCATACCTCAGCTCTGATACAATGATAATGGACACTCACTGAACCCTATTCGGTGGGTGGTTAGGGTACCTGAAGTTTATCTGGAGAATGCCTGTTAACTCGCTTTTATGGGGATAATGAAAGAACTATTTAAAGCCGGCTTGGACTTGCTCCTTCCTCCGTCCTGTCCTTATTGCCGGAAAATGCTCGCAAATACCGATAGTCTCCTGTGCGGGGAGTGTTTTTCACGGCTGGAATTTATTAAACCCCCATACTGTGCATGTTGTGGCAGGGCGTTTCTCGGTGGAGGAGAGAACCATTTGTGTGGAGACTGTCTGAAATCGTCATGGGCCTTTGATAAGGCCCGTTCACTTTTTGCTTATGGAGAAGTCGTTGCTGGATTGATTCACAATCTGAAATACTCGGGAAAAACAACCGGGATTGCAACCATTGGCTGGTTAAGCAGGCAAAGCGGTGTTGTAAATGACCTTGACGATCCCGATTTCATCCTGCCCGTTCCTCTACATATCAAACGATTGCGACAACGTGGCTTCAACCAAGCCCATATGTTGGCAAAGACAGTTTTTCCAGATGGGAGAAAGAAAATACGCTCCGACTTCATCACTCGTCAGGCAGATACACCCGCGCAAACGGCTCTAAGTGGACGAGAGCGGCGGAAAAACCTGAAAAATGCATTTGTCATCGAGAAGGCTTGCGAACTGACCGGGAGAAATGTGTTGATTTTCGACGATGTTTTCACCACAGGCTCAACCGTTAATGAGTGCGCCAATGCACTCAGGACAGCTGGAGTTAAAAGGGTGGAGGTTCTGACGATTTGTCGGGCAGATATGCTTCTCTTTTAGTTTTTGCTGTGCACTTCTTGCATCCTGTTTTGTCTGCCATTCAAGTCAGGGTTTTTAACAATTCATGCCATTCTGGCTTTTTCCTTTACCTCCTGTAGTCCAGTAGACACCGTATGATCAGTTGTTTTCGTAAAGTTGAACAGCAGGGTGCCCTTACAAGTAGCATTCGGTTTATTTTTCTGAAATTATTAAATTTTTATGGATTCGGTAAAGGGCGGCATGACACCTGGTTCCGCGCTCGATGGTTGTTGGGAAAATCTCGCTGTTGCGTCTTAAAAAAAGAGGCAAAGTTTTCTCATAAAAAAAGATACGGTAAAAAAACAGCAGCTGCAGGGAGATAAATTAAATGGAAGGGGGTAGGTGATCATTTTAGAGTATTTCAGAGTATTGTAGAGAAATATTTAGATAGGGTTAGTAGGGGATTTGTGGAAAACCTGTTGATAACTTTTTTGTACCCTCGGTAACACACTGATTATATGTTCGTTTGCCGTTGAAAAGATAAAAATACGGATTGAAGCCGCTTTCGAGTGGTCAAACCTTGCAAACCCTGCTTGTTACAAGGAGTTGTATATTGTTCATTTCCAAGCTCATTATTGTTGCAAATCAGGCCAAATGGGTTTTGACCGGTGCGCTCTTTTCCGGTATCTATCACCCATCATCATGGAGGACCGGTTCCTCTGTCTGGACTGTATGCTTGAGTTGTTTCCCTTGAGATTTAGATAAGAAGGATTCATGTATGTTGTGGGATAGGATCAGAGAATCTTTGCATCAGGTATTACCGGAAAATGAATACGGTTTGTGGATTAAACCTCTTTTCTGTTCGCGTTGTGATGAACATGAGCTTGAGCTTTCTGCCCCGGATCGTTTTTTCTGTGCCTGGATTGAAGACCGTTATCTTGATCGGATTCGGCAGGTTGCTGAACAGATAAACGGATCGCCGCTTTCCGTACAACTCGCATCCTCAGGTCAGAAAACACCCAGAATTGAGAATAAAAAACAGGGCCAGCTCCGCCTACCCGGAACAACAGCACCCGAGTATAAAATTCGTTCACTGCATCCAGCCTATACCTTTGAACAGTTCATGGTCGGCGAGAGTAATCTTGTTGCAAAGTCTGCCTGTGACGCCCTGGCAAGGGGAGATAATTACTATGGCAACTGTCTGTTTGTGAACAGCACCACCGGTCTAGGCAAGAGTCACCTGACCCAGGCCGTGGTCCATCAGGTTCTTGATACCGCTCCTTCAACCCGTCTTCACTATCTGACTGCCCAGCAGTTTTCTGCTGAAATGGTCAAGAATATACGAACCAAATCCATGGAGCAGTTCAGCCAAAAATATGTCAAAAATTGTGACATGTTACTGATAGAAGATGTGCATACTTTGGCTGGGAAGAATAAGACCCAGGAAGAGCTGAATACAGCCCTTGATTACCTTATTAAATCGGGACGCAGGGTTATTCTGACCTCGGCGGTTGCACCACGTAAACTTGAAGGCCTGGATGAAGATTTCCGTTCACGGATGACTTCCGGTTTGGTTGCCGGTATTCAGGCTCCTGATTACGAAACCCGGACCAAAATTATTCGTCATAAAGCAAGCAACAATAACTTGGAGCTTGCCGATGAATTGGTGGATTATCTTGCCCGTAATTTGAAGGGGGATATCAGGAGGACTGAAAGTGCGCTGATCAGTATTCGAGCAAAATCAAACCTGCGAAATGATCCGCCGGATATGGCACTGGTACGAGAGGTTCTGCACGGCCTTGTCGGCTCCAGTCCTCAGCTGGACGGCAAAAAGATCAGAGACTTTGTTGGTTGCCAATACAATGTGAGCATTGAGGATTTGCGTTCCAAGTCCCGTAAGCGTTC
Source organism: uncultured Desulfobulbaceae bacterium (assembly GCA_945787305.1). GTDB lineage: Bacteria > Desulfobacterota > Desulfobulbia > Desulfobulbales > Desulfobulbaceae > DRLX01. Next base: position 6,028 of record CALZIH010000045.1, read on the forward strand.
CATAACCTTTCCCAGGCAGATCGCCATGTATCTTACCAGGAAATATACCGATCAATCACTTGCCGATATTGGTGCGCTGTATAATAGAGATCATTCTACAGTCTTACATGCCATCAAGGTAATTACCTTGGACAGGTCCCGTAAGACAGCAGTACGAGAACAGATTGACCTGCTGTGCAACAAACTGGGTAAATAAGTGGCTTTTATGCCCCTTATGTCCGTTATAAATGGCACCGAATTAAAAATAAACGCCTTTTAGTTCATTTTCTTCCTCTTGCAGGCGGTTGCTGAGTATTCTTTTAGCAGCTTGCCAGGCCTCTTTTGTCATATCATTGATACCTATACCTTTCCAGCCAAATCCGCAGACATGGAGCGTGTTCCAATCGGCATGCAGCTTACGGCGCCAGGAAAGCAGGGCCGGGTAACCGGCTTCCAGTTGTGGTATGCCGCTGGTGGGCCTGAGCACCCGGGCAAAAGAGGGGGGAGAGGGAAGGTCCATGAGCTGGGCCAGGTCTCGGTAGGTTTCTTGTATTAGGGTGTCGTCATCCATTTGCAAACGTTCCGGATGTCGGCGGCCCCCGACCAATGCCTCCATCAGCTGATGGCCTTCCGGTGCCCGGCCGGGAAACATGTGGGAAGAAAAGAGAGCCCCTAGGGCAAAACGTTGCTCGGATTCCGGGGCCAGGTAGCCAAAACCAAAAGGAATTTTTGCCTCCTCTGTAAATCCAAGAGCCACGGTGGCAATGTGTGCCTCGGTAACCTCACCCGTCGGCGGGGAAGAAATTTCATTGATTCCTGTCAGTAGCGACAGCGATGTATTGATAGGCAGAGCCAATACAAGGTGATGAGAGGTAAAGTTGTTTTGTGAGGTAAGCACCTGCCAGCCTTCTTCTGTCTGTTGAATTTCTTTAACCGGTGTCCGGTACATGATTTCACGATTGGCTTCAAATGTATCGGCAAGTCCCTGCGGCAGGCGGCCCATACCGGCATTGAAACTGGTCATGGCCGGAAGGCCTTTTTTTTCTTCCCCTTCTTTTCTCTTTGCCCGTTGTTTTTTCCATAGACCGCGAATGACCGAACCATGCTCGCGTTCAAGATCCCGAACGCCGGCCATGACCGAGTCTATTGTTAATTTGTTGATATCACCGGCATAGGTGCCGGTAAAAACGGCATCGGCAAAGGGGAGCAGGGCTTTGCCGAATCGATGCTCCACCCAGTCCGCTACCGTGGGTTCACCAGGTAGCGGTTTTTTCCATAAATCAGCCAGAACTCTTAATTTGGCCGAACTTGGTACCAGAGGGGCTTTGATGATTTTAGGCGGAGTTTGCGGAATGAGGTTGAGGTTACCATGTAAGCAGATATAGCGGACGAATCGTGCGAGCGGTGCTTTTTCTATCTCCTGGCTGAGGCCGGCCAGGTGAGTAATGACCCTGCTTTCCAGGCAGTTGTCAAGAAAGCCGTGAGCGCCCCATTCTGAAAGGTAGCCCTCTTCACTGTGGCTTCTGATGGCTCCGCCAGGGTGGTTGTTTTTTTCCAGGAGCAACAGCTTCAGTTCCGGCCGTTTATCACGCAGAAAACGGGCTACACTCAAGCCGGACAGGCCGGCGCCGATTATGAGAACGTCATGGGATGGAGAAGAAGTAGTCATAGCAAAGTCGTTGATAATATAGTGATTGATATGTTGTATTTGTTTGGCAGAACCGACTCCGAAAACTCCTTGCAGGAAAGTGCCTTTAAAGAGTTCAGGTCAAAGTATATAGTCGCCACTTGCAATACTTTGCGGAATAATTTTGTATATCGATGCCGGTTTATGGTTGTCCTGCTGCGCCTCTTGACAGGAAAACAATCATGCTTAAATGTATTGCCCGAACAACGAGTACCTGCTTGATCGAGTACTGACTCAGGCGAGACTACTCTTTATAGACAATACTTGTACGTCCAACCATAAAAAAGAGGAAGCACAACATGACAGAAGCACAGGTCGAAACAAAACAGTTTCAGGCGGAAACACGCAAAGTCCTTGATATAGTTATCAACTCTCTCTACACCGAGCGGGATATTTTTGTACGGGAATTGATTTCAAATGCCGCTGATGCCATGGAGAAATATCGGCACCAGAGTCTGGTGGACAAGCCGGAGTTTGATAACCACATGCCGCTTGAGATCAATATTGACTGTGATGATAAAACGCATACCCTGACTGTTACTGATACTGGCATCGGGATGACAAGGGAAGAATTAGAAACCAATCTCGGCACCATTGCCCATTCGGGTTCCGGCAATTTTCTGGAAGAATTGGCAGAGGCTGCCAAGAAAGATGTTAATCTTATTGGTCAGTTCGGTGTCGGATTTTACTCTGTTTTTATGGCTGCAAAAAAGGTTCGGGTCCAGACCCGCTCCTGGGATGGCAGTGAAGGGCATGAGTGGGAATCCGATGGCGGCGGAAGCTATACAGTCAAGCCGTGTGAAGGATTACATCGGGGGACGAAGATCATCATTGAGTTGAAAGATGACGCCCAAGAGTATGGGACGAAATTCACCCTTGAGCGTATTATCACCCAGTATTCAACCTTTGTTCCTTTCCCGGTCAAGGTTGAAGGGAAGACTGTTAACACCGTCCAGGCAATCTGGAGCAGGTCGAAAAGCGAGATAACTGAAGAAGAGTACACGGAGTTTTATAAATTCATCGGTAATGCCGTGGATGAACCCCTTTACCAGTTACATTTTTCAGCAGATGCACCGTTGGCAATTAATAGTCTACTCTATGTGCCCCAGGAAAATTTTGAGACCCTTGGCATGGGGCGAATGCAACCGGGGGTGAATCTTTACTGCCAAAAGGTGTTGATTGATCAGCATAGTGAAAATATCCTTCCGGAGTGGCTCAGGTTTTTAAAAGGAGTTGTCGACTCAGAAGACCTGCCCTTAAATATTTCCCGGCAAACGTTGCAAGATAATGCCCTGGTGATGAAGTTGCGCAAGGTTATCACCAAGCGATTTATCAAGTTCCTTGCCGAAGAGGCCGGCAAGGATAGTGAAAAATACCAGAAGTTCTGGAAAACGTTTGGTATTTTCATAAAGGAAGGGGTGACAACGGATTTTGAATACCAAAAGGACCTTGGCAAGTTGCTGCGCTTTGAATCTTCAGCCGGTGAATCCGGGCAGATGATTTCCCTGGATGAATATATCGACAGGATGAAGGATTCTCAGGAAAACATCTACTATATTAACGGTCCCAGTCGTTCGGCCATTGAATATGGCCCCTATGTGGAGATGTTTAAAAAGCGGGAGGTTGAAATCCTCTATACCCTTGAACCTATTGATGACTTTGTCCTTAATCATCTTGGGGAGTACGAGGGGAAAAAGCTTCTTTCAGCCGACCGTGCCGACCTTCGTCTTCCTGAAAAGGAAAGCGATGCGGAGAAGGATGAAACAACGGAACAGGGTAAGAAGCTTGAGGCCGAAAAAATTACCGAGCTCTGCAGCTATTTAAAAGAGGTCCTGGGTGAACGGGTAAAAGAGGTGAAAAGCTCGGATCGGCTTGTGGACAGTCCTGCCATGATCGTGAACGTGGACGGGCATATGACCTCTTCCATGGAGCGGATAATGCAGGCCCAGGGCGGCGAGGCAAATCTTGCCATGGCCGGTAAAAAGGATTTGGAGATTAATCCGGCGAGTTCTCTGATGAAAAAGATTGTCGGCTTAAAAGATACGGACTCAAATTTTGCCAAGGATATTGCCGAGCAGGTTTTTGATAATGCCATGATACAGGCTGGCCTGCTGGTTGATTCCCAGCAAATGGTTAATCGGAGTTACCGTATCCTGGAACACGTTGCCGGTGAGGAATAACCCTCCTTGTTGCCAACTACCGACTCTTGTCTTGAAAAAAGGTTGTGTTCACGATATATGAACACAACCTTTTTTTTATGACGATCGTTACGAGATGTGTGGTTTGAATTGTAGAAATGTCCCGAAGTTTGGTCGTCATCGCCGTAGCGGAGAAATGTTATGCGCTCTTTTTTGTTGATTGTATCCCTCCTGCTGGTACTGGTGGCAGGCTGTTCCTCCAAGCCGGTTAGGCATCTGGCTTCAGATGCTTCACTGCTCAAGCCTGGTGTGTCTACTAAAAAGGATGTGCTCCTCTATCTGGGAGAACCCAATGGTCGGCGTACGGTTTCTCCTGGAATAGAAGAATATGTGTATTATGAAGAACAAAAAGGTACATTGGGCCGGGCACCGGTGATCGGATCCTGGGTCGGTGGTGAAGGCTACGAGATGATTGTCGTAACGTTAAACGGTGAGCTGGTGACGGATTGCCAGTTTCGCACCTTCAGTGAAGCCGATCAAGACTGGGTTGATGATTTCAGCTGGCAAGAGGCCAAGTGAGCTTCTCTTCTTCTTTTGAAATCAACCGGGAACGAATGGTTGAGGAACAGCTTATTCCCCGCGGAATTGTTGATCCTGCAACCCTTGCTGCCATGCGCAAAGTGCCGCGGCATGAGTTTGTTGAAGATGCCATGCGGAGCAAGGCCTATGGTGATCACCCCCTGCCGATCGGCAGCGGCCAGACTATCTCCCAGCCTTATATCGTTGCTCTGATGACCCAGGTCCTGCAGCTAACCGGTAAGGAGAGGGTTTTGGAAATCGGTACGGGTTCCGGCTATCAGGCGGCCGTATTGTCACAGGTTTGCGATCGAGTGTATACCATTGAACGTATCGATTCTCTGCTGGTTCGAGCTCGAAAGATTTTTGACCGGCTCCGCTATCTCAATATTATCTCACGTATCGATGACGGCACCACCGGCTGGGCTGATGAGGCACCTTTTGCAGGTATTCTGGTAACCGCAGGCGGTCCGGAAATTCCGAAACCACTGGTTGACCAGCTTTCCGACCCCGGTCGGATGGTCATCCCTGTCGGTGACCAGAATATGCAGGAACTGAAGCTGGTGCAAAAGCAGGACGGAGAGATTTCTATCCGTACCATTGAATACGTACGTTTTGTCAACCTAATAGGAAGTTATGGCTGGTCAGGCTGAAGTCGAAGTTCCACAAAAGATCTCTTTGCTGCAACGGGTCTATAATCGGTGCATGGAGTGGATTCAGACGCCGGCTGGGGTCTGGGCGCTTTTTTTTATCGCCCTGGCAGAATCCTCGTTTTTCCCCATACCACCTGATGTCTTTTTGATAGCCCTATGCGTAGGGGCACCGAAGAAATCATTTAAATTTGCCCTGATCTGCTCCGTTGGTTCGGTCATCGGTGGCGCCATCGGTTACGGCCTTGGCCTTGGTTTCATGGATACCATTGGTCAGTCGATACTTGACTGGTACGGTCTGCAGGACAAATATACCGTGGTTCAGGGGCTCTACCAGCAATACGATGCCTGGGCCGTGGGTGCAGCCGGTTTCACTCCGCTTCCATACAAACTGTTTACTATCACTGCCGGCGCCTTCAAGATTGATTTTGTCACTTTCATGGTTGTTTCCATAGCTGCTCGCTCAGCCAGGTTTTTTCTTGTTTCCGCTCTTATTTATAAGTTTGGAGCCCCTGTTCAATATTTTATCAATCGATATTTCAATATCCTTACCCTCGTCTTTCTGTTCCTGCTTATCGGTGGATTTGTACTCATTAAGATTGTTCTTTAATCCGCACTGAGCTCTTCTCCCTGTTTTGCTATAAAATTTGTCGTTGCTGAAAATAACCCTGTTCGCGCCGTTTTGATTATGGCAATATAGAAATATTGGGGCATTGTTTCGGTCAAGGCTGCAACCCATGATGAATTTCTACTCTTACATAGACGGCGTCAAAAAAAGTTACCGGTAGAATTATGAGTTTGTTGAACAGTGAAAAGTTGCTCGACCTTTTGATAGGACAAAAGTTGCTCAGTAAAGAGCAACGGCAGTTCGTTGTCCTGCAGAAGGGCAACCAGCGGCAAAAGCTGTTGAAGAAATCCGGCGGCCGTCGCCAGGGGGATCAACGCAAACTTGATCAGGGCTTCCCCGATCTGGTTGATATCGTTGTTTCGCTGGATCTTGAGTTGCCGGGGAAAAAAGACGCGGTGTTGACTGAGGAGATTATCATGCGCGCCGTCAGCCGGGCGTTGAAAATTCCTTTTAAAAAGCTTGACCCGCTGGATCTCGATATGAATATCGTCACCAAGACGATCCCGAAATCCTTTGCCATCAACCATCTGATTCTGCCGTTTCAGCTTAACAATGGTGTGCTTGAGGTTGTTATCTATAACCCGGACAACCAGTTGGTGCTTGAGGATATTGAACGGGCTAATCAGGTTAAGGTGCGGCCCTACCTCTCCACCCGTAGTGACATAAAGAAAATTCTCGCTGAATTTTTTGGTTTTCAGCGCTCCATTAGTGCTGCTGAAACCCAATTCGGCAGTGGCGGCGAAGCCTCCACCGTTGATATCGGTAATCTGGAGCAGTATGTTCGCCTGTCTTCGGCCAGAGAGTTAACCTCGACCGATCAGCATATTAAAGCGGCCGTAAACCATCTGTTCTCCTATGCCCTTGAGCAACGGGCCAGTGATATTCACGTGGAACCCAAGCGGAACACCTGCCTGATTCGCTTTCGTATCGACGGCATATTGCATACGTATAAGCTGCCAAAGGCCGTGCATTCCGCCCTGACCTCCAGGATAAAATCGCTTGCCCGAATGGACATCGCAGAGAAAAGGCGACCCCAGGACGGCAGGATCAAGATCGGTCAACAGGGAGGCAAGGAGGCGGAGCTTCGTGTTTCCACGGTTCCGGTTTCCTTTGGCGAAAAGACGGTTATGCGTATCCTTGATCCTGATGTCATTTTTCAGGATTTGGATGGAATCGGATTTTCCAGGCGGGATCGGGTGGTGTATGACGGTTTCATGAAATCTCCGCATGGGATAGTCCTTGTCACCGGCCCAACGGGGAGTGGTAAATCCACGACCCTGTACTCGACGTTAAAACAGATAGCCAGCCCGGAGTCCAATATCATTACTGTTGAGGATCCTGTGGAGATGGTCCATGAGGACTTTAATCAGATATCCGTGCAAACACAGATAGATGTGACCTTCTCTAGTATATTGCGAAATATACTCCGCCAGGATCCCGACATTATCATGATCGGTGAGATTCGTGATCTGGAGACCGCCACCCATGCCGTTCAAGCGGCCCTGACCGGTCACCTGGTTTTTTCGACCCTGCATACAAATGATGCGGTGTCAACCATTATTCGCTTGGAGGATCTCGGCCTTGAACCGTTCCTGATCGGTTCAACCATGCTCGGTGCCCTGGCGCAACGACTGGTGCGCCGTATCTGTCCCCATTGTACAGAGAAGTACTCCGTCCCCGCCGAGGAGATGCAGAAGATAGGGTTTCCGGTTGCGGGCAAGGAAGTTTTGGAGTTGCAGCGTGGCAAAGGGTGCCGGCAGTGTCGTGGAACCGGTTATTCCGGTCGCCTGGGAGTATTTGAAATTTTTCCCATGTCGGAGAAATTAAAGAAATTGGTGGCCGGGAGGGCAACCGATTCCGAGTTGCGTCAGGTCGCCATCCGTGAGGGTATGACGACCTTGCAGGAGGATGCCTGGAATAAAGTACTGGCCGGGGAAACAACTGTTGAAGAGGCCCTGCGGGTAACCGGTGAGGGACACTGAGCAAGCATATATTTTTTTGCAATAGGAAGAGAATGGGACAAAAAATTGTCTGTAAAAATAAAAAAGCGTTTCATGAGTATCATATAGACCAGACCCTGGAGGCCGGAATGGTGCTCACCGGCTCAGAGGTGAAGTCTCTCAGGGCCGGGCGGGCCAATATTAAGGACGGCTACGCCCAGGTAAAGAATGGAGAGCTTTTTTTGTATAATGTCCATATCTCTCCATACAGCTTCGCTACCCAGACCAGCAGCGACCCTTTACGGGTTCGGAAACTTTTGCTGCATCGACGGGAAATCAATAAATTAATCGGTAAGGTTCAGGAAAAAGGCATTGCGCTTATACCTCTTAAGATTTACTTTATAGGAAATGGGAAGGTCAAAGTGGAACTTGGGCTTGCCCGTGGTAAAAAATTGCATGACAAGCGCGCCGCCTTGAAAGAAAAACAGAGCAGCAGAGAGATGCAACGCGAGTTGCGTGGACACGACTGACAAATTTTTTAAGGCGCGTAAGAGATAACAAATTATGGGGGTGAAACGGATTCGACGGGGATATAAAAGCTCAACGTTGCATGTCGAGTGTTCTGTCAGCTCGTAAACTTGATGGAATCTTAAATATAATCGCAGACGATTATAATTACGCAATGGCAGCATAGTACTGCTTTGCCGCTTCCCCGGCCCGCGCCCGTAAGGCTGGTACGAAGCGTCGACTCCTCGGGCTGGTTTACCAGGTGTGCCTGTCACCCGGTCGACGAGACTTCAATAGGCTGGCATTCGGCAATCCCTTGTTCCTCGTGAGAGCCGAATGTGAGATTTAAACCTGGAACTAAGCATGTAGACACGTGAGGGGAGTATTTTCGGACGCGGGTTCAACTCCCGCCACCTCCACCATTTTTTAAAGGAAATAGCTGGTTACAGCTATTTCCTTTTTTTATTTATATTGTTGCGTAGATGAAGACCTGTGGAATAATGATCGTTGGTAAAAGGAGAAAGAATTAAGCTCTCCCTATAGATTGTGCCTCTGGATTACGGTTTGTTTGAAGGCTATTTCTTCAAATCTGGAGCGGATATCCTAAACGTCCAGGCACCCTTAACGTCAAAATATGTCACGGATGTGCGCTGTCACTCGCTGATACGCATCCCGTTTACCAGTTTTTCATCAGCTGTCATCGATGTTGGGTGAAAGGCATTTTGGGCATTGGAATTGGCATTGGCCCCATGGTAGTGTTTCTTAGGCCGTAGCCCGGCAATAGAACGCCGTTTATCAGGAAAATGGAGGCCGAAAAGCCGTGAAGAAGAACAAGAAACCTCTCAAGATGAAGCCTCGCTTCACTCTCTCCACGCTTATTCTTATTGGCGTGCTGGCCGGAATAGCCTGTGGTGTCTTCTTTGGAGAATACTGCGGCTTTCTTGCAATCATCGGTGATGGATTTATCAAGCTCCTTCAGATGACGATCCTGCCATATATTGTAGTCTCACTGATTTCCGCTCTTGGCAGGTTGACTATGGAGCAGGCCAAAATGTTGGCAATCAAAGCCGGCACGCTTATCTTGCTTTTCTGGTTTATCACCTTTACTGTTATTTTTCTTATACCGTTATCCTTTCCCAAGTGGGAATCCGCTGCCTTCTTTTCCACTTCTCTGGTTGAGGTTATACCTAAAACTGATTTTTTAAATCTCTATATACCCTCAAATCCATTCTTCTCCCTGGCCAACAATATTGTCCCGGCAGTAGTCCTTTTCACCATTTTGATCGGCGTTGCCCTGATATCAATACGGGAGAAAAAGAATTTTCTGGATTGCATGCAGACGGCCTCCGATGCATTGGTTCAGGTGACCGGTATGGTGGTGCAGCTTACCCCGATCGGGGTCTTCGCCATAGCGGCTGCTGCCGCCGGAACCATGTCCATTGAGGAGTTCGGTCGCCTGCAGGTCTATCTGGTCAGCTTCAATGTTGCCTGTCTCCTGCTCACCTTTCTTATCCTGCCACTAATGCTACAGCCGGTCACTCCATTTCGTTACCGCGACGTGGTGTATTCATTTCGAGGAGCGCTGCTGACCGCTTTTACCACCGGCAATCTGTTTGTCGTCCTGGCTGTGCTTACAAAAGACTGCAAAGAACTTTTTTCTGAATACAACCTGAAAAAAGAACAAACCGACTCCTATGTCGATGTTCTTATTCCCGTATCCTTCAACTTTCCCAACACCGGCAAGTTGATCATGCTGCTGTTTATCCTCTTTGCCGGATGGTTCAGCGGAAATCTGATGACGACCAGTCAGTATCCAACGTTTCTCTTTGCCGGCCTGCTTTCCTTTTTCGGCGGTGTTGATGTCGCGCTGCCCTTTATGCTCAACCTGTTACACCTGCCTGCTGACATGTATCAACTTTATATGGTCACCGGCGTCATTAATGGTCGAACAGCGACACTGCTTGCAACCATGCATTTAATTGTCTTTACCCTGCTTGCTACCTGTGCCATGACAGGCACGTTGCATTGGAACCGCAAAAAACTACTTCAGGTGGCGATCATTTCAGTGGTTGCAACCGTGGGGACAATCGGCTTGATGCGCACCTATTTTACTTTGGCGGTCAATAACGAGTACGACCGGGATAAAGTGCTGGCTCGTATGCATCTTCTCGACGAGCCCCTGCCTGGCCGAATTGAGACGAAACTGCCGGAAATACAAAAGGATGGTACTTGGGCCACTGTAGAAGAGATAAAAAAACGAGGTGTGCTTCGGGTGGGGTATAACCCGGACGCTCTGCCCTTTACCTTTTTCAATCAGGCTGGCGCTCTGGTCGGCTTTGACACCCAGCTGGCCTATAGATTATCCCGGGCCCTGAATGTCGAGCTTGAATTTATTCCATTTAGGTATCAGTTGCTTAGTAGTCTCTTAAACTCCGGGGGTATTGATGTTGCCATGGGCGGCATCGGGATGACGCCAAGCCGATTTGAGCAAATGGCCTTCACCATTCCCTATCTGGAGCTTAATTATGCTTTTATCGTCCCCGATTATCGGCAGAGTGAATTCACCAGCCTCAGTGAGGTGGCCAGCAGGGAAGGCTTGAAAATCGCCGTCATCGATGACCCGTTTCTGGTAAATACCCTAGAGGGTGTCCTGCCAATAGCTGAAATTCTGCCTGTGCAATCCTACCATCAATTTTTTGCCGGCAACATCGGTACCTGGGACGGTATCGTCATGAGTGCGGAAGCAGGGTCGGCCTGGAGCCTGCTCTATCCACACTATGCAGTGGTAGTGCCTAAGCCGGAACCGCATGTCATCCCAATCGGGTACGCCGTTGCCAAAGGCAACCAAAACCTGCTCAATTACATGAACAGTTGGGTTGCCATGATGAAAATAGGCGGGCCTATGCAACAGATCTATAATCGCTGGATTCTCGGGGTGGGAGCGGAAAAAGAAAAGCCTCGCTGGTCAGTTATCCGTAATGTTCTGCACTGGGTGAAGTAGCAGTTTTTTGATGATAGCGATTTTACTCCAGCCATCACAGCTGGAGTAAAAAACTATGGAAAGCGGTGGTGGATGATTATTTCCCCGTTTCCGCCAGTGGGGGCTCACGTTGTTCCTTAAGCTTGGCTTTATGGGCATACATGTTTCTGTCGGCCACTATGACCAGGTCAGCGGCATTGTCCGCATCTTGAGGAAAATGAGCCTCGCCGATTGCTCCGCAGATCCCCAGAGTTTTAGAATCACACGCTTTTAGTGGTTTGGATAACGCTTTTTCAATATTTTCCTTGATAGGGGCAAGGTCCTCACTGGAAAGCGTACCTTTTAAGACAATAACAAATTCATCACCGGCATAGCGGGCAACAAAATCATTTTGTCGGACATGGGTTCGTAGGCGCAGGGCAAATTCTATCAAGGCCTGGTCACCGGCATCATGACCAAACCGGTCATTAATGAGTTTAAAATCATTGATATCGATAAAGAGTATGGCAAAGGGCTTGCCGGTTTCTTCGTTTTGGTATTGCTGAATCGTCGCTTTCAGATATTGCTCAAATGCATATCGGTTCGGCAATCTTGTCAGGTGATCGGTCTGCAATCGGTATTGCATTGCCTGAAAACTTTTAGCCAGATCACCGATTTCATCCTTTCGGCGGATGTCTATGGGTTCTTCCACATAACCGCTCCCCACGCGGTTAACGGCAATGGAGAGGATTTTCAGGTCTGTTGTAACCCAATTCAATATCCATAGGCCTATAAAGACCACAAAAATGGTCGCGATAATGCCGAGAAGCAAGGTGCGGATGACATTATTGCTGATGCCTCCCATGAAATCCTTGCTTGGCATGGCAACAATATTTATCCATTCAAGTCCTGCGGCATCTTTAAACAACTCAAAGGCGACATGGACTTTATTGCCTGTGCTGTCTTTAAAAATAAAAGTTTGGATAGCAAGGTTTTCAAGCTGCTGTTTCAGGAAGGGTTGGAGCTGGCGGTAAATTTCCCTCAGCAGTGTGTGATCGCTTTCTCCGGCATTGATTCTGACGTTGGTGCCGTCGTCGATTTCCTTAATGTTTGGACTGCAGGAAGAGGCAATGAGGTTACCGTCCGGTTCGATGATAAAGGCAATACCATTAGCTGAGACTTTCAAATTACTGACAAAATCATTCAAGGCCCGCAGTGGCATGTCGGTGGCAACCACACCTTCAATTTTCCTTTTTTTATCGAGCACCTGCCGAGCTCGGGTTGCAACCAGATCCTGTGTGCCGAAATCAATATAGACCGAAGTCCAGATATCCTGACCTTTTTTCTGCCCTGCCCGGTACCATGGACGGGTCCTGGGATCAAACAGTTTCTTTTCAACGGAATCGAATTGCAGAGCTCCTCCAATTCCATTGATTGTATAGAAAGTGCGATGATCCTCAGCCTTGTATTTTACCCGTAACTCTCCCTGCTCCGATGAATGGCGATAAAGGCCGATGCCTTGACCGGATCTATTGCCATAATAAACATAGTTGTTGGGATCGATGTGAAGAGAGGTTGCAATCCAGAACCGGGTACGGATGTTGTCAAGGTCGGCTTCAATGGAGTCCGGGGCCAGCATGCCATTTGGAAATGCGGCCTCAAGAGTTGCTACAGAGCCAACTACGTGTCTATCCACCGCCTGACTTATACGACTTACCGTTTCCTTCAGCAGGTGTTCCGATACCGTCAGGACGGCATGACTACCGGTAAAATAGGAGAGCATGCCGATTGCAACAGCAAGGGCGACAACCAGAGTGATATAGGGAAATATCAATACGTTGCGCAGGGAAAGGTTCTGCATGCTGCGCTTTAATGACAGGTTAACCATAAATAAAATCGTGCAATCGTGATACTACCATAAATATTGATGCTGGAAAAAAACACTTCCCGGACTATCCGCCTGGTCCAACTTACCCTCCTATGCCTTGCCTTTTTGCAAAGTCCGCTGCTTTTTATTCACCTCCAGAGTGGTGAGAATGCCATACACCAACAAGTGTGAGCAGTTGTTGGTCTAATTGATTCGGCAAAGAGACAAAAGGAACGCCTGCGTCTCACTTTTCACCTCAACATAACAGGAGAAAACGCACTACAGCAATAGGGATTTCGGACTGTAAATGTAGAAAAAGGAGTATTCTAACAATTACAATGGAGTACGCGATAGTGTCACCTGAGGTCGACGCCTTGTAGATGTGCTGTTTACCTGTATTCTGCTGGTTAGTCTTTCTGTGAGACCATCCTGGTGCAGCAGGGCGTCTGAAAAAGTTTATCGTCTATTTTTTTCTCAATAAATATTTCCAATTATTATATGAAAAAGATACTATTAACTATGTTGTGTTGAACCTAATTGAAGATAAGAGGTCGAACTATGAAAACAAGATGGAATTTGCTAGCCCTTGCGTGTGGTGTACTGTTGTCTGTGCCGGTATATGCCCAGACAATACCCGTGATCCAGTTGAACGAACCACCACAACTTGACGGAAATGCTGAAGATTGGCAGGCTTATCAGGCTACGGATGTTCCACTGCAAGGGGAACTCGCAATACAAAACGTATCTGTTAAATCAGGTGTTGCCGGTGATGACGTCTATTTTTTTTTCCAGTGGAAAGATGACAGCCATGATGCTGTCCACAAACCTTACAAATGGGATGTTGGCAAAGGAAAATACTCCAGCGGAGAAGAAAGTGAGGACAGGTTTGCGATCAATTTCGGCATGGAAGGTGATTTCACCCATGACTGGTTTTCCGGTAACTCCTTCAAAGCCGATATGTGGCACTGGAAAGCAGCACGTAGTAACCCCCTTGGTTTGGCACAGGATAAGCTGACCATTATTAGTACACAGAAAAAGAGAAAAGCCTACCAGGCAAAGGCAAAAAATGGCACAGATATATATATCGAGCGTCCTTCCGATAGTGGTGACAAACTGTACACAACCGCCAGATATGCCACTAAAGAACAGGATGTTATGCCAAAATATATCCTAAACCATGAAGCAAAAGGATCAATCACCGACGTCAAAGCAAAAGGGGTCTGGGTGGACGGTCAGTGGACGCTGGAACTGAAAAGAAAACTGAATACCGGCAATCCTGACGATATAGTTTTTGTACAAGGTCAGGCTGTTCTAGCAGCTATAGCTATTTTTAACCATTCTGGTGATGAGCACCATGATATATCTGGAACGATCACCATTCAATTTTGATGGACTCGTAAAAAGTCAAAAGCGAAAATTGCACAGTACGGAAAAACAATGAGTTATAGCCTATCCGCCGTCGGTGGCGAGGCTTTTTACGACACCGACAATTTTGATGGACTCGTAAAAAATCCATGACGCCATTTGCAGTGTAGCGAAATACAATGCGTTATACGCTTTTCACTGCCGGTGGCGAGGTTTTTGCGATACCGAAATTTTAACAAGCTCGAATTGAACAGGAAGAATTTTTCATTAACATGTGACAAAGGGACAGGAGATTGCCCGTGAACTCTCAACCTAGCAAGACCAACAGGCGGTTGTCGACAACCGGTAAAATGCCCCTGCACAAGATTATTATTTTAAATACTCTTGTCCTTGCTGTTGTAATGTTAATCGGCATTTGGCTGATCTACGATTCCATTCAGAAAGGACAGCATCAAAACCGGCTGAACAATCAGCATATTCAGGTGCTGGCAAAACAGTTGGATGATTTTGTCACCCATGAGCTCCCCCTGCAGGAGATGATTAATAACCTGCATGTTACCGCCCAGCAGGCAAAGCATGAAGTTGTTCGTTATGTAATACGGGATGAAACGAAAAAGTTGCCGCTGCAAAATATAATGAACCAGTTGCATAGCCAACAAAAGCAGCTGGAATCCATGACTAATGGAAGAATTACAGACGAACACTTGAAACGGATGGGAGGCAATGTCATCATCCTTGATGATATTGCCGCTGAACTGTATGAGATCGATTCTCCTGTTCAGCTTGATGAGCTGGCAAGTGACGCCAGAAATACAACTGAAGCATTGATCACGACACTAAATCTCATTCACGATGATATTCATAAATCGGCCAAGGAAGTCAACGCTGCCATGTTGCAAAACAAAAAAAATCTCATGCAGAGCAGCGAGCTGCTTTCCGATCAGCTTGGATACATTTTGAGGTATCTATTGGGGGTCATGGCGACTATTCTCATAGTCCTTATAGGTTTTCAGCTGTTCTTTTTTAGGATTATCAAGAAAGTCATTTCCGACATCTTTGCCAAGGCACAGACGTTATATGACTCGGCCAGCGACCTCACAGAAATGGCCCTCCATCTGACGGAAACAACAACCGATGCTTCCGCTCACACTGCAAATGTAGCAAATGCCGCCAATACATTGCATGAGAATATGGAATCTGTGGTTGCGGCAACAGAGCAAACCTCCACCAATATTGGAGTGATAGCCGCGGGTACCGGGCAAATGACCGATACCATCAAGGAGATTTCAGAAAGTACTGAAAAAGGCCGACAGGTAACATCAGATGCGGTTATCCAGGTCAAGTCGACGACTGAGCATATCAATGCATTTGGCGAGTCTGCCAAAGAAATAACATTGATCACCGACACCATTTCCGACATTTCAGAACAGACGAATCTGCTTGCCCTAAATGCTACCATTGAGGCTGCGCGGGCAGGAGAGGCCGGCAAAGGCTTTGCGGTTGTCGCCAATGAAATTAAAGAGTTGGCGATGAAAACTTCAGAGGCAACGGATGAAATCATGGCAAAGGTCGAATCCATAACAGAGCGAACCAATACCGCTATAGAAGAGATTGGAAAAATATCTGCCGT
>CALZIH010000046.1 GCA_945787305.1 uncultured Desulfobulbaceae bacterium
GGTTCCGAGGACGTTAATCCCTTTGATCGCAGCCCAGGCAGCTAGCCCTGGCAGGCGGCTGGCCTTACTGGTCGCACGTGAATAGCATGAATGAATATGGAGATCAGCTATGAAGCGCATTCTTCTCTGCCTGATACAGGTGATTTTTTTGGATGTAGGCAGATACTGCCTGATCGACACCTTGCGGATACCGTTGGCTTGCAAGCTGCTGCCGTACCGATGAAGATGAAACATCCGAGGAAAAACCGGTGAGGTACCAGATCTTGGCCCCGTCATCCCGAACCCAGAGGCGTCGGTCAGCATCGGGGACATAGTCTCCGGCTACCTCTTTGATAGCGAGATGGCAATTTTTGTCTGCAAGACCTGACCGGGCGACGACTACCAAGTCAGCAAGATGAAAGAGCTCAGTAAAATGATACCAACGATGCAGGTCCAGCAGTGAATCGGCACCAAGGAGAAAGGAGAGAGGAGTGCCGGGAAACTCCTGTTGCATGGCGCGCAGGCTGTCTACGGTATACGACGGCCCTACACGTCGACTCTCTAAGGTTGAAACATCCATTGCCGACCGACCTGCAATAGCGATCTTGAGCATGGCAACTCTATGTGAGAACGAAGCCAGTGCGCCGGGCTTATGTGGTGGCTCGGCTGCAGGTACATACAAGATACGATTAACAATTCTTTGCGCAAGCACAAACTCAGCTAATCGGACATGGCCTGTATGAACAGGGTCAAAGGTCCCCCCGAACACACCGATTCGCTCTTTCTTTTCAGCATCGTCACCCTGCACGATGGTTATTCCCGAATTTCCCCTTCACCATAGACAATAAATTTTCTGGTGGTCAACTCTTCCAGCCCCATGGGGCCATAGGCATGTAACTTAGTGGTGGATATACCTATTTCAGCACCAAGGCCAAACTGTCCACCATCGTTAAAACGGGTAGAGGCGTTTACCATAACAGCAGAGGCATCGGCTTCCCTCAAGAATCGCTGACTCCTCTCATAGGACTTGGTAACTATAGTTTCCGTGTGCTGGGAACCATATTGCGCAATGTAGGACAAGGCCTCATCCATCGAGTCGACCACGCGCACTGCCAGAATCAAATCAAGGAATTCCGCACCCCAATCCTCATCTGTTGCCGGCACCATCCCCGGTACCAACGAGCAACTTCGGCCACAGCCGCGCAACTCAACTCCTTTGTCCATCAGCTGACGGGAAACCTCCGGTAAAAACTTCCCGGCAATATCCCTGTGCACAAGAAGTCCTTCCAGGGCGTTGCAGACTCCAGGTCGCTGGGTCTTAGCGTTCAGAACGATCCGAACCCCCATATCTACATCAGCGTCTTTGTCCATATACAGATGGCAGACCCCTTTGTAATGCTTAAGTACAGGTATTCTTGAATTTTCAGCTACAAATCGAATCAAGCCTTCACCACCTCGGGGAATGATAACATCCAGATACTCTTCCAGGTTCAACATGTGATTGACCGCCTCACGGTCAACAACCGGTATAACCTGAACCACTGCAGGATCAACCTTCAGCGATTCAAGAACTTTTTGTAGAATCGCAGCCAGGGCGAGGTTGGAATTGATGGCTTCGGAACCACCGCGTAATAATACAGCATTGCCTGCTTTCAGGCAGAGCGCAGCCGCATCAATGGTCACGTTTGGCCTGGATTCGTAAATCATCCCGACTACACCAAGAGGTACCCGCATTCGACCGACTGTAATGCCTGTGGGCAGGCGCTTCATCTCATCAACGCCACCAACCGGATCAGGTAGAGCAGCGACTTCACGCAACCCGGTCACCATGGAACGAATTACCTTGTCACTCAGCTCCAGCCGATCAAGCATTGCTGCCGATAAACCTTTCTTTCTACCTGCAGCCAGGTCTTTTGCGTTTTCCGCAGCAATAAACGCTTGCTCCTTCAGCAACATCTCGGCTGTTTGAAGAAGCACCTCATTCTTAATGGCTGTGGGCAGGGTGGCAAGGGCGCGGGAAGCACTTTTTGCTTTAACCGCCATATCGCCAACAACCTGTTGTATGGTCATTTCGCTCATATCTTCACCATCTATATTTTCACAAAGGTAAACATTTCAACTCTCCATGAGTCTGTTGATTAATGAGGATCTTCGTTCAAGGTCAAGGCATGCTGAAAAAATATCCACAGGCATATAACTGATATTCCAAGGATTATTTTTTCGGCATAACGCCGAGATTGGGCGAAAATACCGTGAATCAACGGGCTCATTCATCAGCCGGCAGACCTCTCGCGCAGGCTGAATGCACTGTCCAGATTATCATCAAGCAAAACAAGATTGTCTCGATGAATCACCTCATCACTATCCTTATACCCAAGAATTTTCTCGATTTGCCCACTGTTACGGCCCTTAATCTTTTCCATATCAAGGGAGCTGTAATTACAGAGGCCGGCTGCAATTGAAACACCCTCTTCATTAAGGCAATGGACCGCAGCCCCAACACCAAACCGGCCACGCACCTCCATGACTCCCGAGGGCAGGAGGCTTTTCCCACGCTCTATGAGGGCAGTACAGGCCCCTTTATCAACAACCAAAAAGCCCTTTGGTTTCAGAACATGAGCAATCCAATGCTTCCGACCACCAATCTTTTCAGTCATGGGGAGAAAAAAGGTCCCTACCAGGTCTCCACTGAACAAGTCCTGGAGAATATTTTTATTTTTACCGGGCCCTATAAAAGAACTGCCACCACAGCAAGCGACCATTTTGGCGGCCCGTATTTTCGACTGCATGCCGCCGGTTCCCAAAAGAGACAAGGTATTTCCAGCCATGTTCTCTACTTGCTTGTCAATGGTTGCGACAGTATACACGGGATGAGCGGAACTGTCTTCTGCAGGGTTGGCTGTGAACAGGCTTTCCACATCCGTCAAGATGATAAACATATCGGCACCGATCATGTTGGTAATCAACGCACCAAGGGTATCATTATCACCAAATCGCAACTCTTCAACGGATACCGTATCATTTTCATTGATGATCGGCACCACGCCGAATTCAAAAAGGGTGTGTATGGTATTGCGCACATTGAGATATCGATCCCGATGGGATAGATCGCTGTGCGTCAGCAACACTTGTGCCACCTGTTGCCCATAGGTGGCAAATGCATGTTCATAGGCCTGCATGAGTAACCCCTGGCCGATTGCAGCCAGTGCCTGTTTAACCTTCAGGCCTCCCCGCTCTTTTTTTTTGGATATACCCAGTCGTTGCCTTCCGGCAGCCACGGCACCGGAACTCACGAGTATCACCTCACGGCCAGTTGAGCAGAGAAATGCTATCTGCCTGGCGAGATTTTCTATCACAGGCAGGTTCAAGCCGTTTTTGTCAGTCAAGACGGCGCTTCCAACCTTGATCACCACTCGTTTTGATCGATCAAACAACGTTTGCCGGTAAAAAAGGCCTTCTTCTTTGCTTACCTGGAAAGTCATAATCAATACATAACAGGGTCAATAAGTTCTGCAAGCGTGTTTTTCAACGGCTCGATATTTTCTCCCGAGAGGGCCGAGATGGGTAACACGTCAAGACCAGCCGAGACAAAGATCGCCTTAAGTTCTGCAAGACGTTGCCCATCAATCAGGTCAGCCTTGTTCAGAAGAATGAGCTGGCGACGGCTCAGCAACGTATCATCAAAGGCTGCCAGTTCTTTTTCAAGGACACGCAGGTCATCCAGCGGAGTATCGCCTTCTCCGGAGCCATCTAGAATATGGACGAGGACCTTTGTCCTTTCTACGTGGCGGAGAAATTTATGCCCCAAGCCAACCCCATTGTGGGCTCCTTCAATAAGCCCCGGTATGTCGGCAATGATTAACGGCCTGTGATGTTTCACCTGGAGAACACCTAACTGGGGCTCCAAGGTGGTAAACGGATAGGGTGCTACTTTAGGTTGGGCTGCGGAAAGCCGGGAGAGCAAGGTCGATTTACCGGCATTGGGCAGCCCGATCAAACCGACGTCTGCAATCAGTTTCAACTCAATCTTCAGCCATCGCTCCTCCCCTTCCTGGCCGGGAGTAGCCTTCCTTGGCGCCCGGTTTGTCGAGGTTGCAAAACGAGCGTTGCCAAAGCCACCCTTGCCACCTTGAGCTGCAAGAAAGCGACCACCGTTTTCTGTAAGGTCAGCTAATACATGACCGGTCTCGGCATCTTTGAGAACCGAACCCAGGGGAATGCGGACAATACAATCTTTTCCTTTTCTTCCATGCTTATCGCTTCCTTGACCATTGTCTCCGCGTTGCGCCTTAAAATGAGATCGGTACCGAAAATCGATCAACGAATGCAGTTGCCGGTCGGCCTCCAGATAAACAGAACCGCCTTTGCCGCCGTCACCACCATTTGGCCCTCCACGGGGAACAAATTTTTCCCGGCGAAAGCTTACGCAACCGTTGCCGCCGTCACCTGCCTTTACAAAAAATTTTGCCTCGTCAATAAATGCCATATGCTAGAATATGCCTACCGTTGCTCGTTGTCCACGTCCGATAAAGGAAACATAAAACCGGTCCTTACAGACAAAAAAACTCGACACCAATTGAATTGATGTCGAGTTCACTTTTCCATTGCCGGCTGCTCAAGAGAACAGCAGGAAAATGATGTTACTGCGTCTTTTCAGGCGGGGTAGACGGAAACCCGCTTACGATCCTTGCCAAAACGTTCGAACTTGACAACACCATCAACCTTGGCAAACAAGGTGTAATCCCTGCCGCATCCGACATTCTCTCCCGGATGAATTTTAGTCCCCAGTTGACGAACCAGAATATTGCCCGCCCTAACGGGCTGGCCACCGAATCGTTTCACCCCTCGCCGCTGCCCTGCACTGTCACGGCCGTTTCGTGAACTACCGCCTGCCTTTTTATGTGCCATTGTACTCTCCGTTACAGTTATATTCTTAACGAACTCATCCGGGATGACGCTCCAGGAGAGTTCTTGTTCAGAAATCTTGCCTTAAGCGGCTATCTCTTCGATGGTCAAAGCAGTAAACTGCTGCCGGTGACCCTTTTTCACCTGATAGCCTTTGCGTCTTTTCTTTTTGAAAACAACGACTTTTTTGGCTTTACCCTGCTCGGCAATCTTGGCGATTACTTTTGCACCTTCAACCAATGGTTGCCCGACTTTAACGGCATCACCATCGGCTACCAGCAAGACATCATTAATTTCAACAGTTTCTCCAATATCACCTTGGAGCTTTTCCACCCGCAGTGTATCGCCGGCGGCAACCTGATATTGCTTGCCTCCGGTACGAATAATAGCATACATGCGAATCCTCCTCTATATCGATCAAATTTATAATCTATAAGCCACACGAAACTGTTAAATAAACTACAAGCCAACTAAAAAAGCAAGGTAAAAAGATATGGCTCCGCTTAAGTTATCTTGCAACAACGAAATGATCACAAATGCAGAGTCAAAACATCTTTACTCATTCTCTTGCGGTTACCAAAGCCACAGCTTCAATTGGCCGTTTTTTTTTGTTCTTTTCGCCCCTAACCGCACATTTTCGCTGTACAATTAAATATTCTTTATTATATTTTGCAGACAACGCTCATTGAAAAAACCAACACCAACGCACCGTTTTTTCAAGACGTTACAGTCTTTCTCCGTATCTCTTTCTTAACAGCAACCATGGAAGCAAATCTATGAAACACTCACTGAACATATTAGCCCTCATACTCACCCTCTTCATCAGCGTCATGCTCTGTAACACATCGCTCAGCCAGGCCTCCGAAGACTTTGGTAAGCCAGAGGAACTCGTCAGCAAGGGGACAGCCGTTTTTAAAGGTTTCATGCAGGATCCGAACATGGAATGGTTCAGAAACAACATCCACAACGCAAAAGGTATTTTTATAGTACCCCAGATGCTCAGAGGCGGTTTCATCATTGGCGGATCCGGCGGATCCGGATTGCTGGTGGCAAAGGACAAAATATCCGGCAACTGGAGCTATCCCGCTTTTTATACCATGGGCTCAGTTTCTTTTGGCCTGCAGATTGGCGCCGATGCTTCCGAGATTATCCTTATGGTAATGACCGATAAGGGGATCAATGCCATGCTGTCCACCGAATTCAAATTGGGTGGAGACGTTGCTGTCGCAGCCGGCCCTGTCGGCGCATCAGCAAAAGCGCAAACTGCCGACATCTTAGCCTTTGGCCGTTCAAAAGGGCTCTTCGGCGGCGTTAGTATTGAGGGTGCGGTCGTGGCCCCTCGCAATGATTGGAACAACAAGTACTACCAAACCCAAGCCAACCCGGCCGATATTCTTATCAAGAGAAGCGTAACCAATACGCAAGCAGAGGAATTGCGATCCGTTCTGCCCAAGCGTCAGGCAACAAAAACCAAACCCCTTGGCACCTGAATATCCTATCATACTATAATACGGATTGTTTTTTCGGTTTGAGCTGCAGCATGAAAGGCCGACCTGCTTCAGCTCAACCCATTACCCATCAACCAGCCAAGGTATATCATCCGGCAACGCATCCAATTCACGCTGCATCATGGCCTATTCCCCCTGTACCGCCCTCCCCTCGCTTTACAACAGCAATCTATCCGGTGGTCGCTCCCGAATAGCCCGGGACATACCGGTGTAGATCAAAAAATCATCTTGAAAATATCCATTTTTCCATTACTGTTCCTGCCAGTAGGCTGATTACCCATGTTTTGTTAATACTGCACCAAGGCCATTACCCGCATAAAAAAGAAACCGGTCTTTCCCTGCACAATATGGAGGTTACCATGACCAAGCTTCTGTTCAGCCGTCATATGCACTGCAAAATGGTTCTTTTCACAATGGTATTCCCCCTCCTCTTGTCCGGCTTACCTGCCAGGGCAGAAGGTATAAACCGCTGGTTAAACCAAACCGTCTATGTTCCTTTATATTCGAACATTTATGCCGATGAGCGCTACAGGAACCGACCGTTTAATCTCACCGCCACCCTGTCAATACGTAATACCGACCCCGCAAACGGTTTAACCCTGAAAAGAGTCGACTATTATGACTCCCATGGCAAGCTGCTCAAAAACTACCTGGAAAAGCCTATAACCATTGGCCCCCTGGCCTCGACACGCTACATTGTGCAGGAGTCTGAAAGCCAGGGGGGATCCGGAGCTAAATTTATTGTAGGCTGGTCTGCTCAGCAGCCAGTTTCAGAACCGATCATTGAGTCGATCATGATCGGCACCAAATTACAACAGGGTATCTCATTTCTTTCCCGGGGCAAGGTTATCAAGGGTGAGTCAGTCCCCTGACCTGGCGGTTGGTAAACCATCAACCATCAAGGCTAGAGCTTCGGATGGCCAAACAAATTGTAGCTGTTTGCATCCACAGTAAAAACCCATCCTAAAACTGTACACAAAGGTAAACATCTCATGGTAAAAATACACTGGATCATTTGTTCTGCTTTCCTTCTATTCTGTAGTGGTTGTGCTGTCTCCAACACCACCATGGAAACCGCCAATCAGACAAACAACCAGAAACTTCTCCGGGTCGGCATTACCACAAATGCCCCGCCTATGGCCTTTAGGGAAAACGGAAAGGTCTCCGGCCTTGAAGCGCAATTTGCCAAAGAACTTGCAGAACAGAACAAGCTAACGCTTCGTTTTGTGGAGCTGGAATGGAAAGAACAGATCCCGGCCCTGTTGTCCGGAAAAATAGATATTATCATGTCGGCCATGACCATAACAAAGCCGCGTAACTATCAGATTGCATTTGCCAACCCCTATATGGTGACCGGACAGGTTTCCCTGGTCAGGCTTTCCGAATACAACCGGTTCAGCGATGGTTTTTCTTCCCTCCTCAACCCGCGAGTACGGGTGGGCACGGTTAAGGCGACAACCGGAAATCTCCTTGTAGTCAAGAATAAAGCAAAAGGTGATATTCTCGAATATTCCAATGCTGAGGATGGCGTTCAGGCACTGCTCCGCAATAAAATTGACGCCTTTGTCTACGACCTGCCCATGAACTTTTACTTCGGTGCCAAGTACGCAGACCGTTCTCTCACCCCTGTGACCGTCCCGATCAGCCGTGAACATCTTGCCTGGGGAATTCGTAAGGAGGACACGAAACTTCTCCAGCAGGCAAACAGCTATCTTCAAGGTATACAAAGCAGCGGCAAACTGAAAGAAATGATAGTCCGCTGGATTCCGTTCTACGAAAAGCTGTATAACAAATAAACAACGAGGACGTATGGAGACTCCACTCTGGCTGGTCGATGCCGGTTGGCTCACCTTTGCCTTTCTCTGCGGCTTTCTTGCCCGACTGGTTAAGCTTCCACCGTTGATTGGGTTTCTTGTCGCCGGCTTTGCCTTACATGCTCTTGGCCTTCGTCAGGGCGGTGAAGCCCTGCAGGAACTCGCCGATTTGGGTGTCACCCTGCTGCTCTTTACCATCGGCCTCAAGCTTGATCTCAAAAGCCTTGTTCGAAAAGAGATTTGGCTCACTACAACCGTGCACATGGTGGCAAGTACCCTTGTCTTCTCGACGTTTATCTATTTATTAACCCTGACGCCCCTCCTTGATTTCATCAATCCGTCAACAAGCCTCTTGATCGGTTTTGCCCTCTCCTTTTCCAGCACGGTGTTTGCCATTAAAATTCTCGAGGACCGTGGAGAGCTAGGTTCACTACATGGCATTACCGCAGTCGGCATTCTGGTTATGCAGGATATTGTTGCCGTTGTTTTTTTAACCATTTCAGCAGGCAAAGTTCCCTCTCTTTGGGCCTTCGCCCTGCCGTTGCTTTTTTTCCTGCGTCCGCTTTTGTTTAAACTTCTCGATCACGCCGGTCACGGCGAACTCTTGACCCTCGGCGGCCTGTTCATGGCGGTAGTCGTCGGCTCAGCGTCTTTTGAATTAGTCGGTCTCAAGCCCGACCTTGGAGCCTTGGCAGTAGGGATATTGCTCAGCTCACATCCCCGGGTCAAAGAGCTGAGCAACACCCTGCTCGGCTTTAAGAACCTTTTCCTGGTCGCCTTCTTTCTCAGCATTGGCATCTCAGGGCTCCCCAGCACTAAAATCCTTGTCGTCGGCCTGTTGCTTGGCCTCTTCATCCCTTTCAAAGCCGGCCTGTTTTTCTTTTTGTCCAGCAGGTTTGATTTCCGAGCTCGCACCGCCCTTTTTACCGCTCTCCTTCTCTCAAATTACAGTGAGTTCGGGTTAATCGTTGCCGCTGTCGGTGTTAAAAACGGCTGGCTAGATCCCCAGTGGCTTGTCCTTACCGCTGTGGCACTCACCATCTCTTTTGTATTGGGTGCTCCGTTAAACAGTTCGGTCTACTCCCTATATAAACGGTATAAAGATATACTCAAAAAATTTGAAACCGATAGAAAACACCCGGCGGATACACCTCTTGCAATTGATGCCGATGTGCTCATCTTTGGTATGGGCCGGGTTGGATCTGGCGCGTACCATCAAGCCGTTAAAAACTTCCCTGATCGGGTAGCCGGTGTCGACAATAATAAGGACACGGTTGCGCTGCTGGGTAAAAAAGATATGAAGGTGTACCTTGGAGATGCAGCCGATATCGATTTCTGGGAAAAGATCAACCCCGATCAAATATCTTGTATTTCTTTGTGTATGTCTAATCATGCAGCGAACTGTACGGCGGTCAAACAACTTCAGCAAGGAGGTTTCACCGGCTATATAGCGGCCACAGCCCGATACGAGGATGAAGCCAGAGAACTTGAGAAGTTAGGCGTTCATATCGTCTATGACATCTATGCCAATATTGGTGCAGCCTATGGTCAATATATTCGCCGGCAACTCTTAGAGACAGGCGTAAATCTCCAAATAAACGTTACCTGATATGCACCCCCCTCTATCAGCAGGAAAAAGATACCCATTATTCCGGTCGCTGGCACTGACTCTGGCAGGATTTCTCCTCATCCTGTTTGGCTTGAACCTGTACCAATATTTCAAGATCAAAACCGATATTGCCTCCTCCCTTATACAAAAACTCAATGACAAGGAACTCGGGCAACTCCGCTCCATATTTAACAACTTATCTGAAAAGCTCACTATTGTCAGAGACTGGGGAAACAATGGCGTGCTCAACAGTCATGATATTGTCTCGTTAAATAAAAAGTTTTTCCCCTTGATCGACCATCAACAGCAGATCAGCGGTATCCTGTTAGCCGACAACTCAGGTCGGGAATACTTTCTCATGCAGGAGGATTCTTCCTGGCTGACCAGAACAACCACACCCGATTCAGCAGGCAGTACTGCCAGGTACATGAGTTGGCAGGAACCTGATCATGGCCGGGTTATTGATGAAAAAAAGCTTGATTACGATCCAACAACCCGTCCATGGTTTCGCAAAACCTCGGATTCTGAGGGGGTATACTGGACGCCATTGTACACTTTTTTTGAAACCAGGGGTAAGGGTGTTACCGCTTCCGTGTCCTGGCCTTCACAGGAAAATGACAGTGTTTTTTTTGTATTTGGAATAGACATATCCCTGAGGGAAATTCAGCAGATGATGACGCTGGGTGGGGCCGAGCAGGTCGGAATGATGTTTCTTGTCAACCAATCCACAAGTGCCATTATCCCTGGTCTTGGGCTTAATAATATGGATATCTCTGCAGACTCCAGTGCAGTACTTGCTCTGCTGGTCCGGCAATGGCAGGAAAACGACCGTCCAAATCGCGAGACAATACAAATTAACCACCAGGGTCACTCCTGGCATGGTTCCCTTCAACCTCTGACAGTTGAGGGTAAAACAGAATTCTGGATAGGTGTAACCGCTCCTGAAAAGGAATTATTAGCTCGATTAAATACAACCTT
Organism: uncultured Desulfobulbaceae bacterium; assembly: GCA_945787305.1. GTDB lineage: Bacteria > Desulfobacterota > Desulfobulbia > Desulfobulbales > Desulfobulbaceae > DRLX01. The sequence continues at coordinate 10,794 of CALZIH010000046.1, forward strand.
GTTACGGGTCGACTTCACCGACTTTCTCGTGGCTACAGGTGGAGGGTTGGTGCTGCTCTTTTTTATCTGGAAAAACGGAGGCTTTAGCCGTGATAGGCGGTCAGTTGAACCGCTTGTCCAGCTACACGAATTGATAAACCAGGGCGAAGGTGCCAAGATAGAATTTAAATCGACCATCCGAACTAATCTGAAAACTGGAAAAAAGGGCAAGGAGATTGAATTTGCCTGGTTGAAGGCGGTTGTGGCTTTTTTAAACACAGGTGGCGGCACCTTGCTCCTTGGAGTCGAAGACAATGGACATATCTCAGGGTTGGCGATAGATAATTTTGAGAATTCCGATCGTTGCCTTTTGCACATCAAAAATCTTATCAATCAACATATCGGTGCTGAATTTTCCGGTTTTCTTCATGTCAATGTAATGATCAGCGAGGACAAGGATGTGATCATGATAGATGTCCAGCGCGCCGGCCAACCGGTTTTTCTCAAAGTTGGTAAAAACGAAGAGTTCTACATTAGATCCGGCCCCTCCTCGGTTAAACTCAGCCCCAGCCAGATGATTAGCTTTGTTACCCAGAAAAGGACGCGCAAAAAGGAAACCGGCTCATAAGAAAGGAGGGGATGACGAATTGATTCAGATGACGCATTGCAAGGGACAGCCGCTTCGATTATGCGTTAACTCTGCCGGATAAAAGGCCGAAAAAGAACCATATCAGACTGAAGACTTTTAGGGCTGCTTCTTTTAGTCTTTTGCTAACAGTCTACAGTCTATAAACCTGGGTTGCGGGCAAAGCCCGCTTTAGTTTTTTTATGCCCAAGACTTCTATGGATTATCCCATTGCCATACCTGAGCTGACAACCCGATTGCGACCCATTTCTTTCGCCTTATACAAAGCCTGATCAGCAAGCGCTATGAGCTCAGCCGGTTCAGACCCTTTTTCCGGTACTGAGGTTGCCACCCCCAGGCTAATGGTGACATGATCGCTGACCTTGGAATTCTCATGGGCAATGTCCTGTTTTTCGATGTTCAGCCGCATGGTTTCGGCAACCTCAAAGGCGCCGTTGGTTCCTGTTTCCGGGAGTATCACGGCAAACTCTTCCCCTCCGTAACGGGCAACCATATCGGTGCCACGATGTATAGAATGTTCCAGGATATCGGCGACCTGTTTCAAACAATCGTCTCCTCCTTGATGGCCGTAGGTATCGTTGAACAACTTAAAGAAATCAATATCCATCATGATAAGAGAAATAGAGGTCGAATGACGAATAGACCGTTGCCACTCGTTTTTCAGAACCTCATCAAACCGTCTGCGATTGGGAATACCTGTCAATCCGTCAAGAGACGAGAGTTTTTGCAAAACCGCATTGGCCTCAGCAAGCTCCTTTTGACTTTTTACCAGAGCGTCAAAGGCTTCGTCGCGTTGTTTCTGGTTGATATAGGCCTGGGAATGGTAGCGTATCCGGGCAACCAACTCCATTTTATCGGGCAACTTAACAATATAATCGTTGGCACCAAACTCAAAGGCCTGGCTTTTTATCTCCGGCTCCTCTTTGGTTGAGAGAACAATGATAGGTACTTGTTTAAGGATGGGATTGGCCCGATAAAACTTGACCATGGTCAGACCGTCAAGTTCCGGCATGACAAGATCTTGAAGGATAATAGTCGGCTGCAACGCAGTCGCCATTTTCACGGCTTCGGTAGGGTTCTGGCAATAGTGGAAATCAAGATCTTCCTCGACGAGAGATCTACGCACGGCTTCGGCAATCATTGGTTGGTCATCTACCAAAAAGAC
>CALZIH010000047.1 GCA_945787305.1 uncultured Desulfobulbaceae bacterium
TGCACAGATATCCATTTCCCGGAACATGTCCAGCCTATTGTTGCTTGCACAACCGTCGGTGCCAAGGCCGACTTGGATTCCCTTTGCCAACATCAGGGGCAAATTGGCCATGCCGGAGGCAAGTTTCAGGTGACTTTGCGGACAGAGCACCACCGGGCTTCCCTGTGCGGCCAATATGTCAAGATCCTCCTGATCCGTCCAGACACAGTGGACACAGACGGTCCGTTCATCGAGGATACCCAGGGCCTTCAGGTGCTTGACCGGGGTGGGAGCAAGTGGCTCCTGGATAAGCGAGTGCTCCTGTTTGGTTTCCGCCACATGAATATAGAGTTGGGTCCCGGTTGCATCGGCCAGTTGTTTTGCCCTTTTCAGGGTACCGTTTGAGCAGGTATAGGGGGAATGAGCAAAAAGTGCAGGCCGAATCAGGGGCGACCGTTCCTGCCAAGTGTCGATAAAGGAGGCTGCAACGGCAATGTTTTTTTCCGGAGCCGGAACTCCGGGTGCCGGAAAGTCAATAACACCCTGGGCGGCAACGGCCCGCAGGCCGGCATCGACAAAGGCCCGGGCCACATCATGTTCGTGAAAGTAGCCGTCGGCCGTTGTGGTGGTACCTGAAAGAATCATTTCTGCTGCCGCAAGCGAGGCACACCAATAGGCCATGTCAGGGTTGACATGGCGCGCCTCTGCAGGAAAAATGTAATTATTCAGCCAGTCGGCAAGGGGCAGGTCATCGGCTAATCCTCGAAACAGGGTCATTGGCGCGTGGCCGTGCATGTTGATCAGGCCCGGCATGGTAAGACTGCCGGAGCCGTCTATGGATTGTTCCGCTTCTATGGTTCCGGCCTCCGCCATGGGGCCGGCATAGGTTATCTGCGAGTCGCTGATTGCAACGCAGCCGTCCGCAATGAGCTCTTTCTCGCCGGGGTTAGGCAGGAGCAGCGTATTGCTGATAAGAATATCGGCTTGCATAACGGAATCAGTCAAGGGTTTCTGAGTTTGCGATGTTTTTCGGTTTATAACTGCTTGCAAAATACGAACGAGCTGTGTATCACAGGGGACAAAATCGTTTGTCGCGGGATATCGCCTACTACTATACCCGAATCATTTCCTTCTGTATGAAAAAAAAATGGAGACTAGAACCCCATGGGATTTCGCTGTGGAATCGTCGGCCTGCCCAATGTCGGCAAATCGACTATATTTAATGCCCTGACCGCTGCCGCCATTGATGCGGAGAATTACCCCTTTTGTACCATTGAACCCAATGTCGGCGTGGTTGCCGTACCCGATGAACGGCTGGACCGACTGGCGGAGTTGGTCCATACCAAGAATAAAGTCCCCACCCAGATGGAATTTGTTGATATCGCAGGCCTCGTCAAGGGCGCAAGCCAGGGCGAGGGATTGGGAAACCAGTTTCTCGGCCACATTCGTCAGGTAGATGCGGTGTTACACGTGGTCCGTTGTTTTGAAGATGATAATATTGTCCATGTGGACGGCTCCCTTGATCCCCTGCGTGATCTTGAGGTGATCACCATGGAGCTCATCCTGGCCGATCTGGAGACGGTTGAGAAGCGGTTGCTCAAGGCCCGGAACCAGGCCAAATCCGGTGATAAGAAATTTATCGCTGAAGCTGCCTTTCTGGAAAAAATTCAACAGACCCTGGATGGCGGCAAGCCGGCACGGTTGGTTGATCCGGAAAACGAGGTACAGGAACTGTTGCTGCGCGATTTGTGTTTGTTGACCACCAAGCCGGTCCTCTATGTGGCCAATGTCAGCGAGGACGATGTTGTCGACGGTAATTCCTTTGTTGACCAGTTGCGCGAGCAGGCTGCAATTGAAGACGCCTCGGTGGTGACCATTGCCGGCGGTATTGAGCAGGAATTGAGCCTGCTTGATCAGGAGGAACAACAGGAGTTCCTAGCTGATATGGGTATGGAAGAGCCCGGGCTCAATCGTCTGATCCATGCCGGATATGAGTTGCTCGGGTTGATAACCTATTTTACTGTGGGTGAAAAGGAAACAAAGGCCTGGACTATTACCAAGGGAACAAGCGCACCCGGAGCTGCCGGGAAAATCCATTCCGATTTTGAGCGGGGGTTTATTCGCGCCGAAGTCATAGCCTACGGCGATTATATTACCTGCGGCTCCGAAGCCGCTGCCCGCGATAAGGGGGTTATGCGTTCGGAAGGGAAAGAGTATATTGTCAAGGATGGCGACTGTATTTTGTTTCGATTCAATGTGTAGCTTGTAACGGCTGAGGTGTCGATGTCAGAGAAAAAGGTTTTTATCGAAGAGCTCATGGAGGGGCAACAGGTTCGTGACCTGTTCCTGATCGCCCGCAAGAATCTTGCCGAGACCAAGGCCGGCAAGCCCTATCTGGCCCTGACCCTGATGGACAGAACCGGAGAAATAGAAGGCCGGGTTTGGGAAAATGCACGCCGTTATGACGAAGCTGCGGATGTCGGCGATGTTGTTGTCTTGCAGGCTATGGCCAAATCGTATCAAAATCAGTTGCAACTTGGTGTCTCAGGCTTGCAGCGGGCTGGTGAAGAGCAGGTTTCATTGGCTGACTTTATGCCGGCAAGTACTCGTTCCGTACGACAGATGCGCCAAGAATTAACGTCCCTGATTGCCGATCTCACCGACACAGGATTACAAAAGCTGCTGAATACACTTTTTCAGGGGCAACTGCTGAAACAGTTCAGTACGGCCCCGGCAGCTAAAAAAATGCATCATGCCTATATCGGCGGTCTGTTGGAACATACCCTGTCGGTGGCCGGTATGGCTGTGAAAGCGGCACAGCATTATCCTGGCCTTGACAGGGATATGCTGGTGGCCGGCGCCCTTGTTCACGATATAGCCAAAACAAGAGAGTTCAGTTACGATTCATTGCCCTTTGATTATACGGATTCCGGCCGACTTCTTGGTCATCTTGTTCTTGGAACTGAAATGGTGCGTGAGGCGGCTTCAGGCATTGATGAACTTCCCCCGCAGCGGCTTGATCAGTTGGTGCACCTGATCCTCAGTCACCATGGTCGTCATGAGTTCGGTGCCCCGGTGTTACCCATGACACCGGAGGCCATTCTCCTGCACCACCTGGACGATATGGATGCGAAGATGAATTATATTGATCAGTTGCGGGCCAAACAGGACGAGCCCGGCTGGTCGGATTATCAGCGACCTTTGGAGCGTTTCCTTTATCTTCAGCCATTAACCGATGGTGGGGAAGAACGGAATTCTCAGACCATGGAGACCGGGCAGGCTACTGGATCCATTCCTGTTCGTAAAATCAAAAATGAAAAAAACGATGATGTGCGGAAACGGCAGCAAAGCCTGTTTTAACCGCCATAATGAAATGGCTTGTTGTGTCTCCGATCTCTAACCTCTTGTCCCCGTAGCGCATGCCTTTTTCTCAAGTTCATGGTCATTTACGGGCTGTTCAGTTATTACAGCGGCTGCTGACCAATGGTCGGCTGGCCCATGCCTATCTTTTTTCCGGGCCGGAAGGCGTTGGTAAGGCGACAGTGGCCAGGGCGATGGCGGCACATCTGTTTTGTACCGATGCCGGTTCGCTGGAACCTTGTGGGGTATGCCCGGGCTGTCTCCAGTTTGCCTCAGGAAATCATCCGGATTTCCTCTCTATTCAGCCCGAGGGCGTATCGATAAAGATTGATCAGATACGGGCTCTGAAGAAGCAACTGGCTTTTTCTCCCTTTGCCGGCGGTATGCGAGTTGTCCTCATTGATCAGGCGCAAACCATGCGCCGGGAAGCAGGTAACAGCCTCTTGAAGTTGCTGGAGGAACCGCCTCCGGATAACCTGTTCCTACTGATTGCCTCCGAAGCCGAGCCCATGCTGCCGACCATTCTTTCCCGCTGCCAGGTGATTGCCTTTGCCCCTCTTGCCTATGAGCTTGCTGCGGAGATCATCGCTGACCATTCTCCCCAGTTGAACGATCAGGAAGCCCTGATGCTGGCCAAGCTATCAGGTGGTTGTCCCGGTAAGGCATTGGCCATGGAGGCGGCGCAGGTGTTGCCGCTTCATGAGCAGATCATTGCCGGACTGCTTGAGGAGGGTCGTTCCAGGGCGAAGATTGTTGAAGAGGCCCTTTTTCTTGCCCGGGAGATGGCTGCGCTGAACAGTGGTCTTGACCTGGTTTTCGACCTGTTACGGTTGTTTTTCAAGGACGCCCTGTTGGATGCCCTGCAGCCGGACTCATTGGACAATAATCCGGCTGCTGTGGTAAAAGAATCGCTGCCGGCAAGAGAACGCTGGAACTTGTCACAGCTATCTGATAAGATGCGAGCCATTGATGCCGCCGCCAAGGCCCTGGCAAGAAATTGTAATCGGGGGCTGGTCTGTGAGGTGTTGATGCTGCAGTTGATTAAATAACCGGGGTGTTTTCAGCGTAGCCCAACAAATTATCGTCGAACAAAAGTTCGAATCCATATAGAGCCAATCTATGTCCGTAGAAGAAACAGAACCTGCAGCGCCTGTACCGGCGCAGAAAGATACCACCGAAGAGCAGAGGAAATATTATTACCGAATTCGATTCCGCAAGGCCGGGCAGGAGTATACCGCTTCTTCGCAATTAGCGGAGCTGGAGTATGGTAACCTGGTGATCGTCAAAACCGATCATGGTCCTGAGCCGGCAATGATTGTCGGGCGGGCTGCAGGAGTAGCGGGGGCCCTGGAGGTTAGAGGCGTATCCTATATCATGCAGCGGGAGGGCACCCGTGAAGAAGAAGAAAAGTACGCCCGTTTACCCATCCTCGAACAGGAAGCCTTTGATATCTGTCTTGATAAGATTCGCCGCCTGCATTTGCCCATGCATCTGGTTCGGGTGGAGCGCTACTTTAACGGTTCCAAAATTATCTTTTACTTTACCGCCGATAGCCGGGTGGATTTCCGTGAATTGGTAAAAGGTCTGGTGCAGGAATTTCGGACCAGGGTGGAAATGCGACAGATTGGTGTTCGTCATGAAACCCAAATGACCGGCGGACTCGGGACCTGCGGACGTGAATTGTGTTGCACCTCGTTTTTAAAGCAGTTCGATTCGGTTTCGATCAAGATGGCCAAGACCCAGGATCTGCCTCTAAATCCAGCTAAGATATCCGGACTCTGCAATCGACTGCTTTGTTGCCTGACCTACGAGTATGACAGTTATCGATCAATGAAACAGGGGATGCCCAAAATCGGGCGTTCCATTCGTTACCAGGATTCCGTTTACCGGGTCGTTCGACTCATGCCCCTCCAGGGCAGTGTTTTGACGATTAGTGAAGACGGTGAGGAGCGACTCTTAGGTGAGGAAGAGTGGCGTGCTGCGCAACCGGTACAAAAACCCAGACAAAAACAAAAGGGCAAACGGAGCCCGCGTAAACAGCAGAAAAAGAAAGGTCAGCAGGAGGCAAACCCTGAGGCCAAAGAGAAAAAAACAAAGTAAGATGACGACTTATATTTCAACCCCGATTTATTACGTAAATGCCATGCCCCATCTTGGGCATGCATACACCACTATTGCCACAGATACCTACAGTCGATACAAACGGTTATGCGGAGACGATGTTCGCTTTCAGACCGGTACCGATGAGCATGGGGAGAAAATAGTCCAGGCAGCGGAGAAAGAAGGGGTTGCTCCCAGAGAGTATGTGGACAGAATTTCCGAAGCCTTTCGCCGGACCTGGCCCACACTCTCCATTGAGCCGGATAACCTTATCCGCACCACTGATGCCGACCATATCCGGACCGTTCAGGCGCTCCTGCAAAAGGTCTATGATCAGGGCGATATTTATTTCAGTGAGTATTCCGGTCATTATTGCCAGGGCTGCGAACGCTTTCTTACGGAAAAGGAGTTGGTGGAGGGCAAATGCCCGGATCACCAGACTGTTCCCAAGGAGATTTCGGAGCAGAATTATTTCTTTCGCATGGGGAAGTATCAGGATTGGCTTATTGACCATATCAAAAACAATCCCGAATATATTACCCCGGAACGGTATCGCAACGAAGTGCTCTCTTTTCTCAGCGAACCGCTGGAGGATCTTTGTATCTCCAGACCCACAACCCGATTGACCTGGGGAATACCACTGCCCTTTGATGAACATTTCGTTACCTACGTCTGGTTCGATGCCCTGATCAACTATGTAAGCGGGCTTGGCTGGCCGGATGGAGACGATTTTGCCAAATATTGGCCGGTGGCCGAACATGTGATTGCCAAGGATATTCTCAAACCCCATGCCATCTATTGGCCCACCATGCTTCAAGCTATGGGCATTTCTCCCTACAAGCGGCTCCATGTGCATGGCTATTGGAATGTGGATCAAACAAAGATGTCTAAGTCAATCGGTAACGTAATCAGGCCCAAGGAGCTAGTCGACACCTATGGCGTGGATGTGGTGCGTTATTTTGTTCTGCGGGAGATGAGCTTTGGCCTGGACTCCTCTTTTTCCACCGAGGCGATTGTTGCCCGCCAGAATTCCGATCTGGCCAATGATCTGGGAAACCTGTTTTCCCGCTCCTTGACCATGGTGGCCAAGTATGCAGGTGGCAAGGTACCTGTTCCAGGCGGTCTGCTTGAAGCGGATCAGGAATTGGTGACAGCTGTGGAAGAGATGTTTAACCGCTATCGGCTAGCCATGGATGATTTTGCCTTTCATAAGGGGCTGCAGGCGGTTTGGGAGGTTATCGGTCTGCTTAATCGATATATTGTTACCAATGCCCCCTGGGAGCTTGCCAAAGATGAAGCCAATAGCGATCGTTTGCAAACGGTCTTGTATTGTCTGGTGGAAGGGCTTCGTGCAATTGCCTTGGTGCTGCAGCCGGTTATGCCGGTCGCCAGTGGTAAGATGGCCGCAGCTTTGGGGTTGAAAGATCTGATGGACTCGGCAACCATGGAAACCGCAGCTCGCTGGGGAGTTCTTGAACCCGGAACAGTGGTCGATAAAGGACCACAGCTCTTTCCCCGTCTGGAGAAAAAGAAGAAACAGCAGCCACCGCAGGGGAAAAAGAAGAAAGCAAAACAGGAACCCAACCCTGTGGATATGGAGGGCTTGATCACCTTTGACCACTTTGGCAAAGTTGAGTTACGGGTGGCTAAGGTCGTAGCCGCCGAGAAGGTAAAAAAAGCTGACAAACTGCTCAAGCTCAGCCTGTTGGCACCCGAGGAGCGAACGGTAGTTGCCGGAATTGCCAAGTTCTATGCCCCAGAAGAGCTGGTAGGGAAAAAAGTGATTATTGTTGCCAATCTGAAGCCTGCCAAACTCATGGGTGTTACCTCTCAGGGCATGGTGCTGGCAGCCAAGGAACAGGATGTGAACGGCAACGAACGGCTTGTGCTCTCGACAGTGGATGCAGATATTGCTCCCGGTTCAAGGGTTGCTTGACTTTTTCCAGTTTAATACACACCATGATGGATGGTTCACCAGTTAACTCCAAACCAGAAATTGTAAATACCAATGTTTATGCTTAGTAATTTTTTGCTTGCGATAGCCAAACTGCTGAATTTTATTCTCAGCGTCTATATCTGGATCGTTATCGGTCGGGCAGTAATTTCCTGGGTTAATGCAGACCCTTACAACCCCATTGTCCGCTTTCTCGTTCAGGTGACCGAGCCGCTACTTGCCAGGATTCGGCGGGTGCTGCCGATTATGGGTGGTCTGGATCTGAGCCCGATGATCCTGATCCTTGCAGTGGTTTTTCTGCAAAGCTTCCTGGTCCCGACTCTCCAGCAAATTGCTATGACACTTCGTTAATGGCTGATGACGTTTGTCCGGACCCGTGAGGACGGCACCCTGCTGCTCTCCCTCTATGTGCAGCCTCGCTCCAGTCGTAATGAGTTTGCGGGGCTCCACGATACTGCCCTTAAACTCCATCTCACCGCCCCGCCCGTTGATGGCAAGGCCAACAAGGCCGTTGTCGCCTTCCTGGCTAAAACCCTGAAGATTCCTAAATCAGCAATTGTTGTACAGAGTGGTTTAAAAAATCGTCGTAAACTGGTTGCGCTCTCCGGTGTGAATGAGAGTGCAATCCGGAAACTGCTCAACCTTTCCTGAATGAGCTTTGGGCTTCTGTCGCCCATTTCAATTTATAAAAATAACCCTCTGTCTCGACTTCTCAAATTTTGCGGCCTATACTGTAGTGAAATGCGGTTAACTAGCTCGTGGTGCGATATCAGGCCGAGCGCATGTACAAGAGGGAGCAACAATGAATACAGCGTTAAAAAATTTCGGGACGCTTTTTACCGAGACCTGGGGACAGTATAAGGAACGAGCCCTGACCATCCTGGGGGTTATGTTGCTCATTTTCATGATTATTATCGGGGGAATGACGCTAGCCGGTGTTGTTGCTGGCTTTACTCTCGGTGGCTTTGATACGGTTGTACAACAGGCCCAGGGCGGACAGTTTAATCTGCCGGTTCTGCTCGTTTTTTGTTTGTTTTTTCTGGTGATTACGGTCCTGGTTCTGTGGTATCAGAGTGCAATCATTGCCGTAGTCCTCGACGACAACATGGGGGTGCGCGAGGCATTACGGGTTGGTTGGCAACGGCTCTGGTCAGTGGGTTGGATTTTCATGCTGGGCGGTTCGATCCTCATGAGCGGTTTTCTCCTCTTTCTGGTCCCAGGAATACTCTTATCCATTAGTCTGATGTTTGCGCTCTATCCGTTGTATGATGATGATTTACGCGGCATGGATGCCCTCCAGGCCAGTCGGAGCTATGTGAAAGGGAGATGGTGGAATACCCTTGGTAAAGCATTGATTATATGGCTCATTGCCATTGTTCTTGATTTGATTCCCTATGTCGGACCATTTGTGAATCTTCTCTTTATGCCATTTCTCCTTCTCTTTTTTGTCGCCATGTATCGGAATCTGAAAGAAACAGCAACTGAAACGATGGGAGATGCCGGGAGAACCGGAATGTGGCTGCTTGCAGTACTTGGTTTTATCCTGATGTTGGCTGGGATGATTGGAGCCGTGGTGAGTCTTGGTCCCCAGCTGCCTGGCCTTTTACAGCAAACACAGAGTCAGGCCGATCGGCAAGTTGATGCCCAACTGCCGCAGGTGGTACCGCCGATCTCCCAAAGTGGAGAGGAGGAGCAGGATGTGTTGGCATCTACCGAAACAGGAGACAGTATATGGCATGACCCGATTGGTGATGTTACTGAGTTCGGTGTCGGGCGCTGGCTTGACCTGCAGGCAGTAACCGTAAGGGCTGATGGAGGAACGCTTTTGATCGATCTCCATACAGCTACTCCCCTGAGCGCAGCCTTTAATGCCGCGTCAACCACCGCTCAATCCATTTATCGGCTTGCGATTGTGTATTTTGATAGCGATGTCGACCGTGTGACCGGTGGCAAGGCAGGGAAAGGTGCCGGGCGTTCAGGGTATGATGTCGGTTTTGATATCAACCTTGAGGCGCCGCGAAATGACCCTGAAAATGGTCAGGTCCATGTCGGCCTTTTTCGTCTTGAAAATGGAGTGCGAAGGTTTCTAGGTCCTCTGCCGGAAGATCATGTGCAGGTCCGGGGCAATCAGATCCGACTGCACCTTCCATATGAAACCCTTGGTATCCAGGCCGGAAACCAGGTTCGGATGAGCTTCCTCGAAGCTTCCCAGGAGCAGGGCAGCGGCCTGTCTAAAGATAAGCTAATCGATTTATAGGTCAAGTCGTCGCCGCTAACAACCATTTACATTGCCAACAACCTTTTGATACGTTCTTCCATGGGCGGGTGGGTGGAGAACAGGCGGGCTATGGAGCTTCCCTTGAGAGGGTTGACTATGTACATTTGCGCAGACGCCGGATTGACCTGCATGGGGCGTTGTTTATTGTAGTTCGATAGCTTCTGCAGGGCGCTGGCAAGGGCCTTGGGGTGGCCACAGATTTCCGCTCCGGTTCTGTCGGCAATATACTCGCGGCTCCGGGAAATCGCCATCTGAATGATTGAGGCGGCAAGAGGGGCAACTATCATCATCAGCAGCATGAACAGCGGGTTACCTCTCTCTTCATTGTTCCTGCCGCCACCAAAAAACATAGCCCATTGGGCCATATAAGAGATTGCACCGGCCATGACCGCAGCAATGGAGGCGATGAGAATGTCCCGGTTTTTAATGTGGCCCAGTTCATGTCCCAGTACCCCTTCCAGTTCTTCCCTGTTCAATACCTGCATGATACCGGTGGTGACGGCTACGGCAGCATGCTCGGGGTTGCGTCCGGTTGCAAACGCATTGGGAGTGGGATTGTCAACCACATAGACCCGTGGCTTGGGCAATCCTGCCCGCTGGGCAAGGCGGGCAACCATCTGGTGCAAATCCTGGGCCTCCGCCTCGGAGACCTCCCGGGCGCCATTCATGGACAAGGCCAATTTGTCCGAATTCCAGTAGGCAAAAAAATTCAGGCCAAGGGCCATGACCACGGCAATGATCATACCCTGCTGTCCGCCAAGTGCCTGACCGCCAACCATAAACAGGCCGGTCAGCGCAGCCATCAGGATGAATGTCTTCAGCGTGTTGTTCATAGCTGCTCCAGCTGTTGATAAAATATATTCGTCTATAAAATAAGAACTGGTATGCTCGGGTCAAGTAAAAATACACAGGGGCTTGGCCCGTGAACGATTGGAGGCGGTTGATGCTGTCTTCACCGGGTAAGCACCAGGAGCTGGGCTTCTTTTCCCTGTGGTTGTCAGGAGGCCTAAAATTTCAGCATGGCTCTGACCACATTTTCCGCCCCATCGCCTATCTGATCAACCCGGGAATCGAGCATGTAACAGGGGGTGGTCACAATTTTGTTTGGTTCATCGACGACGATTTCACCCTGCCAAGTAGAGATGTGCTCAGCCCCCATGGCCACTATGTTGTTGGCGGTGCTCTCGTCCTGGCCGATGGTCAGCTTGGCATGGTTCAGGACCTTAGCGAGAACAACCGGAGCAATACAGAGCGCGCCGATAGGCTTGCCGGCGGCGTGGGTTGTGTAAACGGCTCTGGCAACTTCTTCATTGACCGTGCAGTCGGGCCCGAGGGCAGCATAGGTGCAGAGATTTTTAGCGGCACCCACCCCGCCCGGGAGAATCAGTCCGTCAAAGTCATCGACCCGATATGCAGACAACGGCTGTATGTTACCGCGGGCAATACGGGCGGCCTCGACCAGGACATTGCGCTCTTCGTGCATGTCCTGGCCGGTAATATGATTCAATACATGGTGTTGTTGTATATCCGGTGCAAAGCATTGGTAGTCAGCACCGTTTTTGTGAATAGCCCACAGGGTCAGGGTTGCCTCATGAATTTCAGCGCCATCCTGATGGCCGCATCCGGAAAGGAGTACTGCAAAAACTTTACTCATCTGCTCCTCCTCTACAAATTGATGGGAGATTGCGAAAACGTTCTCCATGATCAAGACCGTAACCGACAAGGAAGCCTTTTTGTACTTCAAATCCTCTGTAATCGACAACGACTTCCGATGCCCGCCGTTCCTTCTTGTCGATCAATGCACAGATTTTAACGGATTCGACATGGTGCTCCTTAAAATATTGTCGCAGCCATGCCAGGGTTGTTCCCGTATCGACAATATCTTCGACAAGTAAAATGTCTTTTCCCGTCAAATCGATTTCCGGCGGTTTGGTCAAGCGGATGGTGCCGGATGTGGTGGTTGCGTCGCCATAGCTTGCCACCCGGATAAAATCGATTTCAACCGGCAGCTCAATGGCCCGGGCCAGGTCGGCAAGAAAAATAAAGGCCCCGTTGAGGACACCGATCAGCACCAAAGGCCGACCTTTGTAGTCCGCAGTAATCCGTTGACCGAGTTGTTCGACTTTCTCGGCAATCTCCCGGCGGTTAAACAGTATTTCTTTTTCTGTCATTGACCACTCTGCCACTCACTCAGGAGTTTCGTTAACTCATCTTTTTCGGGGAAGTCACCATGCAAGGCGGCTTCCTGCAGTTCCTTGATAGCCAGCTCTTTTTTATCCTCACCGTAGAGAGCAAGGGCCAAGTGATAGCGGAAAATAGGCATGTTGGGCTGTTTCTCAACGGCCTGGGCAAATTCGTTACGGGCCAGACTGTATGCCTTTCGTTTGTAGTGAACCCAGCCCAAGGTGTCGATAATATGAACCTCGTCCGGCATTTGTTCTTTGGCAATCATCGCCAGCCGGAGAGCCTCACCAAGATCCGGTTCGGGCTCTTCTGTGATGATCCAGGAAAGGTTGTTGGCCGCAGGTGCAAAATCCGGTTGAATGGTAAGGACTTTCTCATATCTCGCTTTGGCGCCGTTCCTGTCACCTTGTTGTTCAAGCAGGGCGCCAATGCCCATGTGGGCTTGAACATTATTCGGGTCCTGTTGCAGGAGTTCTTCGTATTCGGCTATGGCGGCATCCGTTTTTTGTTGCTTGTTGAGAATCGCTGCACTCAGGCTGTAAGTCCTTGGGTTTTGCGGAGTGAGCTTCTGTGCTTTTTTTAGTGCAGTCAGCGCTTCATCATTATGATTCTCAGCCATGAGCATGGTCCCTAGCAGGAGCAGGTTTCCGGCACTGTCCGGGGCTTTTTCGATCTGGGCCTTGACCAGTTTGATCAATTCTTC
>CALZIH010000048.1 GCA_945787305.1 uncultured Desulfobulbaceae bacterium
CCAGTGCTTCGTGGAGTATGGTTATCGAAGGAATTTGTTTGATGTTACCGGCACGGATAAGAGCTTCCGTGACTATCAGGATATATAGTTTTCCCATATCATGCAAAAGCCCGGCAGTAAAAGCCTCCTGAGACCTGTTTTTCATACCGCAGTTCAAGGCAACCCATTCTGATCCTACAGCGCAAACCACAGAGTGCTTCCAGAGGGTATGCATTATCCTGTGAAGGATTTTATTCTTCGAGGTGAAGTTGCTTTTTTGTGAAGCCATTAACGCAATTTTGGCTATTTCATTCATCCCCAGCCGTATGATGGCATTGCGTATTGTTGTGATTTTTGAAAGACCTTTAAAAAAAACCGAATTGGCCGTGCGCAGCACCTCGCTGGTAAGCGCCTGATCACAGGTAATGATTTTTTCAATCACCCGGTTATCAGGCTCCTCGCGTGCAACTTCCTCGCGGATTTGCATACCTGTTTTGTTAAAAACCGGGGGCGATATATTTTTATGCTTCAGGCAATAATCGAGTATATCGATAAATGATTTTTCTTGGGGCATGTCCACTATTCTCCGACAAGACGTTGTATATGTTCAAGTGTTCGTGGTCTTTGAAACTTTGGCAGGCAACGTATAACTTCACTTATGGTTGTCATCCCCTGCGCTGCCTTGTACAGCCCATCTTCAAACAGGCTGAGCATGTCGGTGGATTCTATACTTACTTTACGGATTTGATGGCTGGTCATGTGCTGGATCAGGGCATCTCGAACATCTTCATTAAGTACCAGCACTTCAAAGATGGCAACTCGCCCCTTATAACCCGTGTAGCGACAATATTCACACCCGCGCCCCTTTGTATATTCGCCTTCCTTCAGGCCGTCGGGAGGCAACCCGATACGCAGGAAATCATTTGCCGTCAATTCATAGGGCATGACACATTTAGGACATACTCGCCGCAAGAGACGTTGGGCAACAATACATTTAACCGTAGAAGATATAAGAAAGGCATCTATTTTCATGTTTAACAGGCGTAACAGGCAGCCGACACTGTCTTCGGTATGAAAGGTGGTCAATACCTTATGTCCGGTCATGGCAGCCTGAACGGCAATGTCTGCTGAAAAACCGTCTCGGATTTCCCCGATAACAATTACATCCGGGTCTTGGCGGACAACGCTGCGCAGGGTTTCTTCAAAAGTCAGGTTGATCTTTGGGTCAATCGAGCATTGCGCAATACCCTCAATTACATATTCTACCGGATCTTCAGCTGTGACGATGCTGGTTTCAATATTGTTCAGATAGTTGATGCAACTGTAGACTGTTGTGGTTTTCCCAGATCCGGTTGGGCCGGTAACAAGAATAATACCGCTTGGTTGTTCAAGGCCTTCTTCGCGAAACTTTTTAAGAATTCGCCGTTGCATCCCAATATCTTCAATGCCAAGCAGTTCGTTCTGCCGGTTTAAGAGCCTGAGAACTATTTTTTCGCCAAAAACGGTAACGTAGAATGAAACGCGCAAATCCATTTCAATGTTGCCGTGTACAAAGAGGATCCGTCCGTCCTGATGCCTTCTCCTTTCAGCAATATCGGCTTTACAGAGAACTTTGATACGGCTTGAAAGTGAGGGCGCTATTTTTATCGGATATTCTTTAAAAGGAACCAGAACGCCGTCGGTACGGTATCGGATACGTAAACGATCGCTTAGCGGCTCGATATGGATATCGCTTACATTGCCGGATTCGATTGATTCAATGATAATATTGTTGACAATGTCGACAACAGATTCTTCAGCTTTAGCGCCTTTTTTCTCCGGCTGAAAGTTGGGGAAAAGTCTTTCGATAGTAGCGATAATCGATTTTTTTGTTGCCACACCGACAAGTACTTTCTGTTTAAAAATACTTTGCGCTGCTTTCTGGCTGAATTTATCAAGAGGATCCGCAAACGCGATGAGAATTTTATTTCGCTCTATGCGGATGGGAATAAAAGCATGCGAGTGGTAGTAGTTTGCCGGGCCTTTTTTGACAAGAGTTTCATCGATGTCGGTAAATTCAGGTTCTACAAGCTCATAACCAAGTTGCAGGGATAAGGCGTTAATAAATTTTCGTTCATCTAAAATATTATTGGCGGCCAACACTTCTCCCAGTTTGGCCTTTGGTTCGCTTTTGGATTGCATGTGTAGAGCAATCTGTAAGTCTTTTTCGGTAATGAGACCGAGTTCAACCAGTAGGTCACCAATTCTAAGGGACACCGTATTATTTTTTATGGTGTCGTTAAGTTGACGATCATCGATATAGCCAAGTTCTTTAATGATCGAAAGGATGGGTTTGGTGGATTTTAATTTTGAATTGATCCGTACAGCATACTCAACCTGTTTTTCTGTCAGCAGCTTTTTACGAAGCAGGAGCTTGATGACCTCGCCGTGTGGTTGAGCCGGGGGCGGCGTTGCCTGCTTTTTGCTCCGGGGCGGCATCTTCTTTTTATTTTCTAAAGCCATCGGTAGTTTGTGCGGGAATAGGCGTGAATCGTAAAGTAAAGTGCAGCGAAAAATACTTTACTCTCAGTTTACAGTCGGAAATGCTTAACGTCAATATGATACGGAAATATCAACGGAAAAATAGAGGGAATCGTTTTTGGAAAAAACAGGCGGCGGGAGAGACGTGATCTTGCCAGCAGGAATATAGAACAAGACTACGGTAACGGTTGGTAAGAAGAACGGTGTTGTTTTATGTGGCTTTTTTTCTTTAAATTCTACGGGATGGTTGACGGCGCACTCCGCATGAAGGCGGTTGGGTCTCAAAGGGGTAACGGTGTATGCTCTTGCTTAACGACAGGGGTGATTTCGTACAGCCGATGGGTACTGTTCTGCACCCGAAGGACGCGGTAGATTCCCACCCATGCCGCCGAGCAGACCGATGGTTTTCATGTTGTCTTTGGTCGCGGTACTTACAAACCTTTGCGCTTTTCCGAAGGAATGCGGATACGCAGTTCGATATCACGGGCTCCCTCTGTTGTTTTTAAGGTGTCAATAAACCCGCTCATGGTATTTGCCAGGATCTCCTGTACAAAATCTTTAAGAACAACCCTGCGTCCATCCACCAGAAGAACGGCTCGTTCAGGGGGGTGACCATGGTTGGTAAGAAAACGTTTCTCAAGAAAGTCAGTTATTTCATTGCTTTCGTTAAGGCGAAATATATAGTCGCCGACAACTTCACGGTCTGTGGCAATGGCAATGACCCCGTTTACCTGGTCGCGTAACAACTTGGTGTTACCCCGTGAAACTTCAATTTTTGCAATATGGCGGGCATGTTTAAATCCTTCCGCTATGACGATGTCAACATCGGGCAAAAAACGATGGACAAGGGTTGTCAGTTCCTGGCCGGAGTTTTCTGTGCGGATACTCAATTGGTCAGGCGCAACAAGGGCAACACCGTCGGCACCGGCCTGTTGATAAAGGGCAGTGTCTGTCCCTTCTTGATCGAAGTGGATGCCGGTTTCTGAAGTCGACTTGATGACCGCAACGCTATAGCCACGGTCTTTGAGGTGGCGGACGACTCGTCTGGCAAGGGTGGTTTTGCCGCTGTTATGCCAGCCGATAAAACTCACAATGGGGGGCATCAGGACTCCTTGGCCTTAACAATACATTGCTCTGATTTTGCGATGGCAAGCAAGTAATGTACGGTTGAGGTCCAAAAAAAAGCGGGCCCGATTCGGGCCCGCTGAAAGAAAAGAAAAATTGTTTTCAGCCGTTGTCGGGTATTTTATACCGACTGTGGAGAATTTCAACCTCTTCTCTTGGCTTATAACCGGTGATCATGCTGGTGACCGACCCTTTAATGGCAAAGAGCGACATATACAGGTGAATGATGAAAAAGGCGACCAGGGCGGCGGCGAGGGAGCTATGCAATATTGACATGATCCGCAACTGGTCGGTCATCGCCTGGAAGGAATATAAATACCAGCCGCTATACGCCATAATGCCGCCACCGGCTGTTGCCAACCAGAACCAGCTTTTTTGCCCGGCATTAAATTTGCCTGACGGGATGGGTTTCTTTGTTTTGCTCAAATAGCCGCCCATGATCAACATCCACTTGATATCATGGGGCATGGGCAGCATGTCTTTAATCCAGATCAGAAACATACAGACAGCTGTACCGGTAAAGACCAGGGCGGCACCGATGTGCACAGACCTCCCGCTCATGATCAATGTCCCCCCGCCGAGAAATTTCCCAAAAATAACCAGTAAACCGGTCAGTACCAGCAGGATAAAGGAGACGGCTGCGAGCCAGTGAATAGAGCGGGTAAAAACAGAGAAGTAGAATACTCCGGGTCCGGAATGGTCAAAATGCTTTGCTCCGAAAACAATGTAGTGGAGGAAGAAAAGGACGGGAACTACCGTCAGTATACCTAAAAATATCCGGCTGAACAGGCTTGATTGCCAATTGGTGAACACCTCTCCGTACTGTTGCCATTCACCGGTAAATATATCGTTGAACTGCTTAAAAGATTCAGAGCTTGGAGCTGCGCCAATGGGGGAGATGATCCCGGGATCAACTCCGGCATGCACTGCTGCAGCCACAATCCCGGCGGCTATTAAAGAGGCGGGAATGAGTACACGTTTCATGGTAACCTCGTGTAAGTCACCAGTGGCCCATTGCAAATGATCGGACCACTGATGTTGTTAAAACGGATTGGGCTTTTATACAGCCTTATTTTTTCTGATAGGCTTTATCCCAACCCCAGGCATTGTTGCCGGAACCGCGTTTGAAGACCCGTTCCCGAAAAACATCGGCAACGACATCGCCGTCTCCGGCAAGGAGAGCTTTGGTTGCGCACATGGCTGCACAGAGCGGTACCTTTCCTTCGGCGATCCGGTTCTGTCCGTAGAGCTCTCTTTCTTCCTTACTGAAATTATCCTCAGGACCGCCGGCGCAGAAGGTGCATTTATCCATGGCACCGCGGGCACCAAAAACTCCACCGCGTGGAAATTGCGGCGCGCCGAAGGGGCAGGCCATAAAGCAATAATTGCGGCGCGCCGAAGGGGCAGGCCATAAAGCAATAACCGCAGCCAATGCAGGTTTTTTTACTGACCAATACGATACCGTCTTCGCGTTGGTAAATGGCGTCCACAGGGCATACCGCGATGCAGGGTGCATCCGAACAGTGCATACAGGCAACCGACATGGATTTCTCCCCTGGTTTGCCCTGGTTGATGGTTATGACCCGGCGGCGATTCACGCCCACCGGTACATGGTTGCCCTCTTTACAGGCGATCACGCAACCCGAACAGTCGATACAGCGGTCAACGTCACATAAAAATCTCATGCGTCCCATGTAATATTCTCCTTGGGCTACGCCCGGCTGACCTTGCACAGGCCGTCTTTAGTTGCTTGAATCTGAGTAACAATATCATACCCATAATTCGTACAGACATTGGCTGGTTCACCCATAACATAGGGCTCATGACCGGCAGGGTAGTCGCCTGCAAGCGATTTCCCCATGAGTATGCCGCCAAAATGAAACGGCATGAAAATGGTTTTCTCATCCACCCGTTCGGTGAAGAAGGCTTTGACCTTGATTTTCCCGCCTTCCGGTGATTCGATCCACATCATCTCGCCATCCCGTATTCCCAAGTTGTTTCCTAACACAGGATTGATTTCAGCAAACATTTCCGGTTTGAGCTCGGAAAGGTACTTGTTGCTTCTGGTTTCAGCGCCGGCACCCATGTGTTCGACCATACGGCCGGTGGTCAAAACATACGGGAACTCCTTGGCCAGTTCCGGATTTTGTTCACTCTTATACTTGGTAAACACCCGGTAATGGTTAGGTTTGTCTTCATAGGTCGGATATTTTTCTATCAGGTCGGGCCGCGGAGAGTGGAGCGGCTCGCGGTGGATCGGTATCTGGTCCGGGAAGGTCCAGACCACGCAGCGGGCCCTGGCGCTGCCAAACGGTGCCATACCACGTTTAAGGGCCTCCTTGATGGTCTTCTGGGAGAGGTCGGTCTTCCAGTTGGTGCCGGGCACCACATCCTTGAATTCAGGATAGCCGCCTTTGACCTCACTGCCCGGGTTGCATACCCCTTCAGCGGCCAGTTGGTTTTCTTCTCGTCCGGACATGATGTAGGTTGTTTCCAGGCCGAATCGGTTTCTAAATGGCAGGCCACCTTCGGCAACCGGTAATGATATGTCATATAAGATAGGGGTGCCGGGGTGCTCCTCTGTCCAGCAGGGCCAGGGCATGCCGTAATATTCACCGTCGCAGGGGCCACCTTTGGCCTGTAAGGTGTCGATATCAAAGGTATGCCAGTTCTCCATGTGTTTTTTGATCCGTTCAGGTGTTTGACCGTTGTAACCGATGGTCAAGGTTCCCTTGTTGATCTCACGGGTAATGTCTTCGGGCACTTCTTTGATATTCTTATAAAATTTATCAGCAAAGCCGAGCCGTCCAACCAGTTCACTCATGATGGTGTAATCATCTTTACAACCACCCACGGGTTCAACGATCTTGTGTCGCCATTGGATCTGCCTTGAGGTCGAGGTCACCGAACCAGAGGTTTCATATTGGCTGGAACAGGGCAGCAGGTAGACGTTATCGGTCTTGCAGGCTGCGGCCGCCATGGTCGGGAAAGGATCGATAATCACAAATAGATCGAGTTTATTGTAGGCCTCAACAACCTTGTGGTACTGCGAGTTGGAGTTTGAACCGCAACCCCATTGGATCGCTGCTTTAATGGGGGTGTACTGTTCGATTTTGTCATTTTGGAGAACCCCCTCATACCATCGAGACAGGGTGAATCCCTTGGCGTTCATCCATTTCTTCTCTTTAAACCGTGATGTTATATAATCGTAATCGACATCCCACACTCGACACCAGTGTTTCCAGGCACCGTCGCTCAGGCCGTAATAGCCGGGCAACGTATGTGACAGGACGCACATATCGGTTGCACCCTGCACGTTGTCGTGGCCACGGAAAATATTGGTACCGCCGCCGGATTTGCCCATATTGCCAAGGACTAGCTGGAGAATACAGAAAGCGCGGGTAATGGATGAGCCGATGTGGTGCTGGGTCCCACCCATGCACCAGGTAAGCGATGTGGGTCTGTTCATGGCCAGAATCTTGGCGACCTTTTTGGTCTGGGCCGCCGGAATCCCGGTGATGTTTTCCACTTCTTCGGGTGTATAGGTTTTAGCGACTTCGGCCATTTCCTGGAAACCTGCTACCCGGGTGCGGATGAACTCCTTGTCTTCCCAGCCGTTTGCGATAACTTCGTTGATCAGGCCCATGATAAAGGCGCAGTCCGAACCCGGTCGTATACGGACAAATTCAGTCGACTTGGCCGCAAGTTTGGTGTAGCGCGGATCGACCACGATGATGGGCGCATTGTTGACCTCCTTGGCATGCAGTATATGCTGCATGGAGATCGGATGCGCTTCAGCGGCGTTGGACCCGATAAAAATCAGTGATTTGGCATGTCTCATGTCGTTGAGACTGTTGGTCATTGCCCCGTAACCCCATGTGTTGGCGACACCTGCCACCGTTGAGGAGTGTCAGATACGGGCCTGGTGATCGACGTTGTTCGACCCCCAGAATGCGGCAAATTTTCTTTGCAGGTAGGCCATCTCCGTGGAGACCTTGGCGCTGCCGTTAAAGTGCAGGGCGTCGGGGCCGTTTTCATCGCGTATGGTTTGCAACTTGGCGGCCACCTCGTCCATGGCTTGATCCCAGGAGATTTTCTGCCATTTGCCGTTCACCCGTTTCATCGGGCTTTTGAGCCGTTTCTCCGAGGTAACCATGTCAATGGCCGAAGCACCTTTACAGCAGTAGCCGCCGCGGCTGACAGGGTGATCCTGGGCAACCTCCTGCCTTATCCAGACACCATTCTGGACTTCGGCATTGATGCCGCAGGCGACCGCACAGTGGGTGCAGACGGATCTGATCATTTGTGAATCGGGATACGCTTGTTTGGCCGCAGCCGGTGTTGCTGCTTTGGCCGTCATCCTGGTGGTCATGGCTGCGCCTGTAAGGGCAGCTGTTGCCGCTGAAAGTTTGAGAAAGGAACGCCTGGCAACCCGAGGATTCAGAGTTACCCTGCTGCTCTTCTGCCTGGCAGAAGAGGAGGTGCGAAGTATTCGTCTGGCCATTACATGTTCTCCCTTGTGCCGGTTAGCGCAGTGATTGATAGTATTTTTTAAAGGCCTCGGTTTCTTTGTACAGCACGTCGTCCCCTTGCTGAACAGTTTGCTGCTGTTTGGCTTTTGCCTTTTTTCCGCTCAGCGCTACCCCGGCTACCACTGCGGTACCGGATAGCACCTGCTTAAGAAAAGAGCGTCTGCCGTCGTCATTGTGTTGCATACCTTACCTCCGCTGTGTTGATGTTGGTTCGGTGTCTGTTAAAAGTCCCTGCTCAAGTTCAAAATATCCATCAAGAAACGCGATGCAGGATTTAAAAAAATCTGCTGCCTGATTTTCTGCTATTGCCTCGTTGAGGTGTTTGACAGTGGGCAACAGAAATTGTTGGAGTAAGTGGTCTTCCATATCCCTGGCCCGCTCATTGCCCTTTTTTTCCTCTTCGATCAAGGTGTACAGTGCATCAAGCATGAGCAGAAGAGAATCTTCAGGCTCAGTGTTCGTTGTATCCTTGATCAACTGCGCATCTTTGAGAAACTGACGGTAGCTTGCAAGGCTTGGTCCGAAGCTTTTTCCGTCAAGATAATAAGACGCATTTACATGGAGGAGATTTTTACTGTAGGGGTCGATGAAAAGCGTGTAGTACTCATCCTTAAGTTCTTGCAGGTCTTTTGTGTCAAGCTTCTCGCCAAGATGCTCCATGGAAAGCGCTGTAAAAATTCCCCGCCAGCGACTCATCTTTTGCGCATCAGGCTGTTGCTGGAAAAAAGATTTCAGCAGATCTAGAAAGCGCAGGCGCACCAGGAGCAAGTCACGGTCACTGAGTTCAGTTGCTTGGTTCATGGCGTTTTTGGCTGTCCTGTTCAGTTCCAAGAGACCTCGCTACGATTTCAAGAAGTCTTCCGTTTGTGATTCATGCAGCTTGATAACCCGGCATGTCTCGCAATAACTGAGCAGGTCGTCATTGCTGCTCCACATATTTTTTTCGACAAGCATATCCATGACCTTGGCAAGGGACTGACGGGTTCCGAATATCTTACCGCATTGCAGGCAATGGGCTGGCTCGGCTTGAGCCAGTTTCTCTATTTTTGAAAATTCCGTGTCGAGAACAAGACCTTGTTGCAGGGAAAGGGCTTCTTCGGGGCATAAAGCAGCACAGGTGCCGCATTGGACACACAGTGCCGGGGTGTGCATCAGTGTGAATTGCTCGACATCTGCCGATAATGCCTGCATGTGACATTGGTTCAGACAGGCGAGGCATTGGGTACAGCGCTGGACATCACAGTTGACCCGGCCGAATTCAGAGAACAGTTCTCCGCTGAACTTCTGAGCCGTCCCCGCCTGATTCTGGAAGAAAACCAGGAGTGCCGTTACCTTCTCCCTCCGATTGGTAAAGGAAAAATCTTTGTAGAAAGAGGACAGGGGATTTTTCTCCCCGTGCTCCTGTTCAAGTAGGGTCGCAAGCCGCTTTGTTTCGATTTGTTTGACAGGATCGGGCCAGGAGAACAGTCCGGCGCAGATGGCGTTTACCTGTGCAAGGTGCCGAGGGTCTTGATCACTGATGTGTTCGTTAAGAAAAATGATTTGTCCCGCCCCCAAGGAGAGGAGAAAAAGGAGATGCATAGAGCTTAAAGCTTCCGGGGTGGGATGTTCAAGGAAAAAGGTCCTTTCAAACCGCCGGTTTTTATTCAACCACCAAAAGGTATGTAGCTGCTCCTCGGAGCCGATCACCACGGAACTGTTGCGGTCAAGAGGGATATTTTTCCAATAGTTGATAAAGCTCCGGTCGGTAAAGCGGAGGGACTGAAGTGCACCAGTGGGGCAGATTGCAACACAGGCGCCACATTCCTGACAGCGTTCCTGATCAATTTGGATGCCTGACCGGCCTTTTGTGATAGCTGCATGTGGGCACACCCGGTAACACAGCTTACAACCCCTGTCGAATTCGCCACTGTACTGGCAGATTGTATTGGTACAGGTGATGGTCTCATCTATTTGTGAATCAAAGATGGAGGAAAACAGCCGAGGAAGGTCTTTCTCATGATATATAAGGCTGTTGCTTTCCTCTTGTTCCAACTCTACTCCTTTTAAGAGGAGTAGTGCCGGTGTTTCAAGGGAATGTTTTTCCGCACCATGCAGGTCGATGGCATGGTGGGGGCATACCTGAATGCATTCTTTACAGAAGGTGCATCGGTCAAGGTCAAGAAAGAGGTGGGCGTCAATACATTGCTCAGGGCATACCGGACCGCACTGACCACAGTAGGTGCAACGGGATTGGTCAACCGGCATCTGCACCAGAAAATCAAGCTGAAGGGTCTGCTTTGATGTGCTGTTGATGTTCAGGTCGTTAGCGGTTGTATATTCCTGGTGGGTTCCTCGGGTAAGTAACGGTTCGATCTCAAGAACGCCACCGTAGGTTTCCAAAAACTGCGTAAGGGCTTGTGCTGATGCCCCAAGGACGACAACCCTCGGGTTTACCGTTTTGGTAAAACTTCGAAACCGGCTTTCGGTGCAGCGATCCAGCTCAGCCCGGGCGATTTGACTGAGTTGGTCTCCGGAATAGTTGCCCAGATCTCCATTGAGTTGCAGGGTGGCTGAAACAGGTATAGGGGAATCGGCAAAAAGAGAGGAAAATCCTCCGGCCAGAAAGATATGGCTTTTGTGAGTATCGAGAACGAAAGGTTCAACCGGGTGAAGAGGCTGTATGTGCTCGATAAGTACCGGTGTCCCACTGCCGTCATAACTCAGGACAAACGAGGTGAAAACGTTATGTGTGGTTGTTTGTTCTTTCAAGGTGATCATACTGATACACCTTTTCTAAAAAAAGGCAAGAAAAAAAATATAATCGAAACTGTTTAAAAATACTGTGTAACAGCGCAGTTCACTGATTTTGATAAGACAAAATCCAGGATGGAAAAAGTACCACTATGTGGTAATAAAGTTGCAGGTGAATGCAGTTGTCCGTTGGCTAGTGCATGGCCGGTAAGTACTCTTGGCTCTAATCACTTGACATGACATGGGAATCTGAAAAAATTGCAGGGACTGTTGAACCCAGTGGCTGGTAAGAGCAGTACCACAGGTTACATGCAATAGAGGCAAGTGTTTTTATAGTTGCCTGGCGGTGGCGAGGCAAGGTATAACAACTGTTCCGATTACAGCTGAACGGCAGCAGGTAAAGGAAAATGAAGCAGCTTGTATTTTTACTTTTTCAGTAATTATTCGAAGTGATTAAGGAACATTACAAACGGTATGGATAACCAGGTAACCCTTGTTCAAAAGACTGTGGTCGTAACACCGGGTGGACGCGTAGAAGAAAAAGAGACCGTCGCTATTGAGGCACCCTATACGGTAGGGCTCAATGGCCGCGATATTGGGACAGCCATGGTGCTTGAGACCGGACTGGAGGAGTTTGGGGCCGGGTTTCTCTTCGGGCAGGGATATGTTACGGAACCAGGCCAGGTACGAGAGGTGCTGGTCTGTCCTGAAGGGCGGATTTCTGTTCATGCCGCTGTTGACGAGGAAGATGAACCCAAGGAGGTCATCATTACCTCCGGATGCGGCGGAACCGGCAAGATCTCCAGGGAAATGCTGGAGGGTGCCTTTGATCCGTTACATGAGTATACACTCGGTTTCGAAGAGATCAGGCGATTTATTCGCCAGGTGTTGCATTATTCTCCTCTTGGTCAGTTGACCCATTGCGTCCATGGTTGCGGGTTTTGGTCCGATGGAAAACTGCAGGCCCATTATGAAGATGTGGGGCGACACAATGCCGTAGATAAGGTGATCGGTGCCATCCTGCTGGGAAAAATTACCGCCCGTGGTGCAATTTACACCACCGGTCGTTTGACGTCGGATATGGTACTCAAGTGTGCCAGGATTGGAATCCCGATTGTCATGTCGCGAACAGCACCATCCTCACTTGGCCTGGCTATTGCTCGCAGGGCCGGGGTGACGGTAGCGGCTTATGCCAGGCCGGAACGACTTAATGTATTTCATGCACCTGAGCGGATTCTTTCCTGAGCGGGAGTATTTCTAAAGTGGCCCGTTGGCCCCTGCCATGGTTTTTCTTTTATGTCGACCTGTTGGCAGTAGCAGGGTAAACGTAGTTCCTTTGCCGGGCGTAGAGGAAACCTGAAGGTCGCCTTTGTGGTTTTGTATGATTTCGTATGAAACCGATAATCCCAGACCCGTGCCTTCAGTCTCAGGTTTTGTCGTGTAAAAGGGGTGAAAAATTTTCTGTAGATTTTCCTCTTGAATACCAATGCCATTATCCATGATGGTAATTGTTGCCATGTCATTGTCCATTGATGAGGTGATGGTCAGTTCCGCGTTTTTCTTGTCGATGGCCTCCGCCGCATTGATGATCAAGTTAATAATCACCTGGGTAATCTGGTCTTCCACCACCCATACTTTTGGCAGTTGCCTTGCATACTGCTTCTTGACCGAAATATTTTTCGCTTCCAGGTACGCTTTGTGAAATAACAGGACATTGTCGATGATTTGGTGAAGATTGGCCAGGGTTTTCTTCCCGGAAGAAGGCCGATAGAAATATTTCAGATCCCGGAGAAATGATTTCATCCTGTTGCACTCTTCCATGCCCAGATCAATCAATTCCATATCACTTTGACTTAATGGTAGGCGTTCTTTCAGATCATTGAGCAGAAAGCTTACTCCTAACAGCGGATTTCCGAATTCATGGGCTATTGAAGAAGATAATTCACCCATTGCTTCCATTTTCTGGGCCTGACGAAGTTGGGCTTCACGCTCTCGCAGTGATTTTGTCATTTTGTTAAATATCTTGGAAAGTTGCCTGACTTCAAGTGCCCCGGTTATCTTGGCCTGTTGATTGAAATCATTCTTTGCAACTTGTGCAGCCACATTGATCAAGTTTTTTATGGGGCGAGTAATTATGGTCGAAAGATAGAAGTAAATAATTGCGGCAAGCAGGACGGCAATGAGACAAAGCAAAAGCGCCTTTTTGTGTATGGCAATAATACCCTTATGAATATACTCTATGTTGAGTGTAAGTTTGCACCAGCCGATGGCAACTTCATTTATCTGAATAGGAACCAGTGTTGTCGTCCGCCAGGCCTCGAAATCTATCTGTGAATGTGCACCTTCTCTCCATTGGTTAGTCGCTTCGGTTAGGTCAAAGGATCTTCCCAGGCGTTTAGGGTCCGTGTCTGCAATGATATGGCCATTGGGCGCAATGATGGAAATTGATTCAATATGCGGTTTTTGTTGAAAAGAAAAAAGGCTGTCCTGCAGGGATGCATAGCTTTCAGTGATGAGATATTCAGTCTCAGCAGAGGCAATATTGCCGGCAATCGTGTATGCGTAATGGTGAATGTGGTTGATAGACTCGGTTCGGTATTGGAGTATATTAAAGTAGGTGATTATGGCGGTTATGATCAGGATAATCAGCGAAGAGGTGATGATAAGCAGCGTGCGCAGATCCGGCGCCTTCAAGGTCATTGTACTCCCATCTCGCTTGTCTCCGATTGCCTTTTGAGCCGCAGGCGTTCCAGGTCATTACAAGTAACCAGTTCAATACCTTTAATGTTCATCCGCTCAAGGATGGTTGCGGTTTCCGGGTTTTTGGCGGTGATTGAGCCCAGAACATCACTTATTTTCCGGCGCAGGTCCGGATCCATATCCTTGTGTACGGCAAACGGGAACTGCGGATTTTCAGGAGAAGTATATATAGTTCTCAACTTACCCCTCACGCTTGCAAAACTTGGTTTTTGCATAGCATCAAGACGGATGGCGCCGGCATCATCTTCTCCATTGAGTACCGCATAAATCACAGCATCATGTTTGCCGCGAAAATGAAGGTCGAGGTCCGCCTCCGGGTTGATACCGATTTCTTTTAAAGCCCTTTTCTGCAATATATAGCCGCCTCTATCCATGATGTTTACTGCGGCCATCCGTTTGCCTTTCAGCTGGTTGAGATTTATGATTCCGCTATCTTTTCTGACGATTATTCCACTATGGAAGGGGGGGTATCCCCGTGCTATTGCCTCGTATCCTGCCCGTTCATTCGCTTTGAAATAGAACGTACTGCCCAGGACAATAATGTCATATTGTTTATTGTAGATTCGCTGCATGTACTGATTAAAGCCGACAGCTGTCACAACTCGTACATTAACTCCTAGTTTTTTGGTCAGCAGAGAGGCGATAGGAGAATATATGGTTACGATTTCTCTGGGGCTCTTGTATGGAACCACGCCTATTTTCAATTCTTGATGGGATACAGCGGTTGCGTTGCCGGCTTGAAACAATATAATGAACAGGATTGCTATATTCGGTATTCTCATGAAAGAGACCCAGAAAGGATAGGACGAACCTCACAAAAAACGAAATGGATTGCGGGTCGAAAATTTATCTCTGTCATCATATGTCGTACACCTCAACCAGTCGTTTCTTTCATGCCCGATTTATCCTACATCGTTCTTTATTATTCTCCTGCAAGAGAAAAAAATCAATACCACACTGAAATAATGTGTCCTGTCCAACGTCTTGAGCAACATAAAAAAGTCAAAAACAGGCTTGGTAGGGTAATTTTTCCGGAAAACGGTCCAGGAAGTTTTTTGGCGGGCGATATAGTTTATGCGGCGATTCGTAAAACAAAACTGCCGTCCACAAGGACGGCAGTTTTAGACCATACAAACGAGCCTAACGTTATTTATTAAAACGCTGGAGCATTTTTTCAACGCTGATACGCAAACGGTCAACAGCGCGGGCAAGGCTGCTGATTTCGTCCTTGGACGATGTGGTAACCGGTTCACGGAGATTCTTGCCCAGGCTGATCTCGGTGGCCCGTTTTTCAAGCATGGAGATGGGTTTAATCACATACTGGCTGAAGAAAATCCAGATCGCCAGCATAAGGACAAGTATTCCGGCTGCACCAATGACAATCAGGTTGATTGAGGCTTTTCTGGCCTTTGCTAATGCTTCATGAAGAGGAACATACACGACATAGGCTGCGGCAACCGTACCAGCTTGCCAGTTATAACCGTTTTCAGTGCCGTAGAGGTCGGTTATCTCTTCCGGTGCCTTTGCAGGGTCGCCATGACAGCGGAGACAACTTTCACCGATAAATATAGGCTCGGCATAATAGTAATATTCCAAACCGTTTTTATCGATAGTCCCCTCGTCTTCTTCCAGATCCTGGTTTTGGTCGAATTTATCGATGATGATCATGTCATACTTGTCGGCCTTGTTATCCGGATGCAGCGGATCAATGGTCGCCTGTTTAAACAGATACTCACTGTTTTCTTTCTGGAATTCACCCCAGACACCGCGGGTCAAGGTGAAGCCG
Source organism: uncultured Desulfobulbaceae bacterium (assembly GCA_945787305.1). GTDB lineage: Bacteria > Desulfobacterota > Desulfobulbia > Desulfobulbales > Desulfobulbaceae > DRLX01. The sequence continues at coordinate 15,436 of CALZIH010000048.1, forward strand.
GACATGAGTTCCGGGATAAATTCTCCTTCATCGATCAGACCCATAATTTGCGGGCGCTGACTTGTTTTGAAATACAGGCGGGAGGAGTGGAGAAAGTCAAAGACCAGTTGCCCTTTGGCTTTTGCTTCCGTTATGGCATTGTCAGCGCTGAGCTTGTAGCTGCCTGCGGCGATGCCAACGATAGCGAGTAGGCTCAGGATTCCGATCAGAATCATGAAACGGATACGGATACTCATACGAAAATCTCCGGTTCCAAGGTTGAATGAGTAAGGCGGTTTCTCTTTTCTTCATGTATCCAATCATATTTAACAAGGCGAAAGCAAGAGAAAAAAATGGCTCAAGGCATCCTCAATATGTTTCTATAAATTCATTTTGTAATGCTGTTGGGATACCATGGCAGGAAAATAATTCTTTGGTGTTGCCTGTGAAAATGAAGGATTGACGAGTATATTGTTTACAGTAAATAGAAGTCTCTATATATTCCATGGTGTATGCGCGACCCTACAATGATTGAAGAAGAGTTGTTTTCCCCTGTGCTGTATGTAATGGGCATATAAAATAAGGCTACCTTGAAAAATTGTATTTTCGCCCGATCTCGGCGTTATGCGCAAAATTTTATCCTGGGAATACCCTGCCTGTGGTAAAATTATTCGCATGCCTCGGAGTCTACGCTTACCTGATCTCGAACGAGAATACTGATTTTTCAAGGCACCTATAACTATTTGGTTTGAATATGGTTCAATTATCATCGTTTGGCCGGCGATTTTCCCGAGGTTCGGGGATTCTGTCACTTATGGATGATCTTGGGAATGCGCTGGCCGAAGGGGGGATGTTGATGATGGGTGGGGGCAATCCCGGTCATGTTCCTGAAGTACAAGCCGTGTTGCACCGAGAGTTGACGGCGTTGTGTGAGGATCAGGTTCGTTTCCAAAAGCTCATCGGTATTTATGATCCGCCACCAGGTGACAAAGACTTTCTCCAGGCCCTGGCCGGTATGCTGGAAGCTGAATACGGTTGGCAGGTCCGTCCGGAGAATATATGCCTGACCCAAGGCAGCCAAAGTTCTTTTTTTTTGCTCTTTAATATACTCGCAGGCCGGTTCGACGACGGGTCTCGAAAAAAAATCATGTTACCGCTTGCGCCTGAGTATATCGGCTATTCCGATCTTGGGCTGTCGGATGAATTTTTTATTGCCGTCCGGCCCAAGATAGAGCTGCATGGAGACCATCAGTTTAAATATCGTGTGAACTTTGACGAATTACTTATCAGCGATGATGTCGCTGCGCTCTGTGTGTCGCGCCCGACCAACCCCACCGGCAATGTCTTAACCGATGCTGAAGTTATGGAGTTGAGTCGCCTGGCACGTGAAAACAACATTCCCTTAATTCTTGATAATGCCTACGGCGTCCCTTTCCCGGGTATTATTTATACAGAGGCTACGCCATTCTGGAATGAACACTTGATTGTATGCATGAGTCTTTCTAAATTCGGCTTGCCCGCTGCCCGTACGGGCATAGTCATTGCCCGGCCCGAAATTATCGAGCTTCTTGCCGGTGTCAATGCCATCTTGAACCTTGCCCCGGGGAGTTTTGGCGCCATGCTGACAACCTCCCTTGTTGCCACCGGTGAAATTATTCGTTTGAGTCAAAAGGTGGTCGAACCGTTTTATCGCCGCAAGATGGAAAAAGCCATGCAGGCCTTGGATGACTTTTTTATTGATTTGCCGTACCGTGTTCACACTCCCGAGGGCGCTATGTTTCTCTGGCTCTGGTTTGAAGACCTGCCGATTTCCAGTCGCGCCCTGTATGAACGGTTGAAAGCAAGAAAAGTGTTAGTCGTCTCCGGGGATTATTTTTTTCCTGGACTTGAACCGGGCTGGCGGCATACCAGTGAATGTTTGCGTATTACCTATTCCCAGGACGAACAGGATGTACGTGAAGGGTTACGAATCATTGCCGATGAGGTTCGAACCGTATATGCACAAGGTAAGGAGGATGCTATTTCGTGAAAGGTTTTTTTTCTATTCTGGTGTTGTTTTTCTTTGCTCCTGTTGCCGTTTATGCGACCTGTGTTGAAGGTGACTGTAAAAATGGATATGGTCGTCTGCAGTCCTCCGATGGGCGGAGCTATACAGGTGAGTTCAAGCATGGCTTTCTGTGGGGTTCCGGGACGTTGAAAACTGGCGATGGTACCACCTATAACGGTGGCTTTGTTCGGGGACGCTATCACGGTAAAGGAACGCTGAAGTCATCCGATGGCCGTCAATACACCGGAAATTTCAATAATGGTGTCATAGAGGGTCAGGGGAGCTTGATTACAGAAGACGGTCTGCAGTATGATGGGGAATTTGTTCTGGGGCGTTTTCATGGTCATGGTAGCCTGTTTTATCCAGATGGCCGCGAGTATACCGGCGATTTTCGCAACAACGTTCTTCATGGCAAGGGAAAGCTCATATATGCCAACGGCAGTATTTATGAGGGCGACTTTCAGGACGGTCGACCCGATGGAGAAGGGGTTCGTCGCTATCTCAACGGCAGTCGCTATACCGGGAGTTATGTTGGTAATAAACGCGAAGGGAAGGGGGCGTTGTCAATGCCGGATGGCTCATATTATGAAGGGGAATTTCTTGATGACTTCTATCATGGCCAGGGGAAATTTGTCTATGGCGACGGCCATGTCTATACCGGCACCTTTGACAAAGGCAGCATCAGCGGTGTCGGAACCATGAGCTGGCCCGATGGCCGCGAGTATACCGGTGAGTTTTTCGGTGGGCAACCGCAAGGGCAGGGGATAATGTTGTATAGTGATTCCAGCCGCTACGAGGGAAGCTGGCAAAATGGTCAGCGTAATGGGCAGGGCACTCTTTTCTATGCCGATGGTTCCCGTTACCGGGGGGGCTTTATCGCAGGGAAGCCAGGTGGTTTGGGTGTGTTGACCAAACCTGACGGTACAGTCTATGAAGGAGAGTTTGTCGGTGGCCGGCCGGTTGTGTCCACTGTCGCTCCGACGGCATATACTGAGGCGCGAAGTGAAGATGCTCCTGGAGCGATCAATGAGGCACAGAAAACTCCTCCTGCCCCTTCCGTAAGCAAAAGTGATGCTGGAGAGGTGGCTGTTGAGCAACAAATGCGATTCATTGTCGTTGAAGATCTTGTCTACCGTAACGGAGAAGAACATCCATATACGGGCAAGGCCCACGTAACTTTTCCCGATGGAAGCATTTATGATGGCTCGCTCAGAAGTGGGCTCATGGATGGACAGGGGGAAATGCAGTATGCAGACGGCCGGGTGTACTTGGGTGACTTTCAACTCGGTGAGCGTGAGGGTAATGGGACGTATACCTATCCTGATGGTTCACGTTATGAAGGAACGTTCAAAGAAGGGCTTTTTGACGGAACCGGCGAGTATAGTTTCCATGACGGCAGTAGTTATGTGGGCAATTTTAGTCAGGGACGTTTTTCCGGTCATGGGAAACTCACCTATACGGATGGTAAGATATATACAGGGTCCTTCAAGAACGACCTACCCAGTGGCCACGGAACCCTTCATTCACCGGATGAGACGGTCTATGTAGGTGGGTTTAAACGAGGGCGAAGAAATGGTTCCGGCCAACTGACCTATGCTGATGGTCAGATGATAAAAGGAACGTTTAAAGATGATCAATTGGTCATGCCCTGAAGGATTTGATTTGTACAGGACGAGGTAAGACGGATGCGTTGGCAATACAGAACAGTTGTTTTTGAGTTTCAAAAAGATGGACTGCTTGGGGATCGTTTCATAGATGATGAAGAGGTGGAAAAGACCTTGAATGAACAGGGGCGTGTAGGCTGGGAACTTGTCAGCGCAACCATGGTTCAGGAGGGCCTGCTCACTCTGTTTAAGCGGCCTGATCGCCATGCCGGCATTGCGGCCGCTGTCGAGAATTCAGAGCAAGATGTTGAGGCCGATCTCGAGATCCAGGTGAGCGAAGAGGAAGCGTTCAGTGCGGAAGAATTGAAAAAACAGGAGCGCGAACATATCAGGGAGCTTGAGAATCAACGCAGACAGGTCATGGCTGAAGAAGAGTCATTTCTGGTCGGTGATATCAAGATCCGATAGCCCTGCATACAAAAGGATAACATCAATATGCTGCCTAACGCCGATAATACGCTCTTTGCCTGGATGTGTGACATTCGACGATCCCTGCACAGGCTCCCTGAACTTGCTTACCATGAACATCAGACCTCTGCCCTGATTGCCAGGGAATTGGATAACCTTGGTATTCCTTATCAGCAGGGGCTTGCCGGCGGCACAGGGATTCGGGCGGAAATTGGATCGGAAAAAGGCAATGCGCCCTGCGTTGCACTGCGTGCCGATATGGATGCCCTCCCCATTGTCGAGGAAACCGGTTTGCCTTTCTCGTCCGGTCGGCCCGGGCTCATGCATGCCTGCGGTCATGATGGCCATGTGGCCATGTTGCTTGGTGCTGCGAAGCTGCTGCGTGACATGGAGCTTGCCGGCAAGGTGGTTCTATTTTTTCAACCGGCGGAAGAATCAGGAAATGGTGCTGCAGCAATGATTGCGGATCAGGCCTTGTCTGGGGTGGAAATGATCTTTTCCGCCCACATCGATACCCATTATCCGGTTGGACAGATTACCGTTGATGAGGGGTTGATCTGTTCCTTCACCGATCCGTTTACCATAACCATTCATGGTAGCGGTGGTCATGCGGCACGCCCGCACGAGGCTGTCGATTCAGTGGTGGTTGCCTGTAACCTGGTGATGAACATGCAGACCCTGGTTTCACGACAGATTAACCCAAACCAGCCCGCTGTCGTAACCGTGGGCCGGATAGAGGCCGGTACCGTGCACAATGTTATCGCAGAGCACGCCATTTTAGAGGGAACGGTGCGCAGTGCCCATCGGGAAACCCGAGAACGGGTTCTGCAGGGGCTCGAACGCGTGATTCTGGGTGCCGCAGATATGTGTAATGCGGAAATCAAACTGAAGTTTTTTGACAGCCTGCCTGCGGTGGTCAATGATGTGTGGGCCACATCTCTTGCTCGAAAGGCTGCCCTTGCAGTGGTCGGGCAGGAAGGGGTATGCTCGCAAGGGCAACCCAGTCTCGGGGGCGAGGATTTCTCTTTTTATCAGCAACAGGTCCCCGGCTGCATGGTTCGGATCGGCGGATGCCGACAGGACAGAACCGCTGGACCGGCCCATTCAGCGCGTTTTGACTTTGATGAGGAATTGCTCAGGTATGGTGCCGTCTGGTTTGCTGAGGTTGCCAGTAGTTCGCTGGAAAATATGATCTACTCCAGGTAGTTAAGTGTATGGAAGAAGTCGTCTTCGCCAGGAGCAGGCCGTATACGCTTGGGGTCGAGTTGGAGTTTCAGATTCTTGACCGCGCGACCCTCGATCTTGCACCCATGGCTCCGGATCTGCTGAAAGCGGTGCCTGTAGAGCTAAAAGAAAAGATCGCCCCCGAGTTCATGCGCTCTATTCTGGAGGTGCAGACCGGTGTCTGCGCGTCGGTGGATGAAGTGGCCGTTGATCTGCAATCCTCAAGCCCTCTGCTTGAGAAGACTGCAGCCAATGCAGCCAACCATGATTGCCTGCTTTATTCGGCCAGCCTTCATCCCTTTGCCGAACCGGACAAACAATTGCTCAGTGTCGGAGCGCGTTATCAAAGAATAATGGAAGAGTTGCAGTATGTGGGCCGTCAGTTTATATCTCAGGGCCTCCATGTCCATGTCGGTGTTGAGGACAGAGAAACGGCAATTCATGCCTGTGACGTTTTACAGGTGTACCTGCCGCTGCTGCTCGGTCTCAGTTGTTCTTCTCCGTATTTTCGCGGTGAGGATACCGGTCTCTCTTCTTACCGGACAAAACTGTTCGAGGCCCTGCCCTTGGCTGGCGTTGCAGGGTACCTCGGTTCCTGGCAGGCCTATGTCGATGAAATACGAATGCTTCGTAATTTTCAGGTCATACAGGAGATAAAAGACCTTTGGTGGGATGTTCGACCAAGCCCGGGTTTTGGCACCGTCGAGATTCGTATCTGTGATCTTCCAGCCCGTTTTGTTGAAGTGCTCGGCCTGACCAGTTTGCTTCAGGCCCTGGTGGCAGCGGTTGTCGAACAACTCGTCCGGGCCTTGCGGGTCAGCCCCCAGCTTTTACGTTATAATAAGTGGCAGGCCGCCCGGCATGGCCTTGATGGCTGTTTTAACGATGCTCTTGGGTTGTTGCCGACCAGATCTCAGCCCGTGCGTGAAGCAGTAGCTGAAATGCTGGTGATTCTCGGGCCATTTTTCGATCAATTTGGAGGTCGCGGTCTTGATGCCGTACAAAATCTGTTGGACGGCCAGGTGAGTTCTGAGCGACAACGAGCATTAATGCGACACCATAGCCAGTTTGAGACCATGATAAGTAAATTGCAAGCTACCTATTGGAATGAATACATATAAACGATCCATTGCTGCCACCGGCCATGAACTGGTCAGTGGGGCTGCAAAAGATATTTTACGTGCAGGCGGCAATGCTTTTGATGCCGTGGTGGCGGCTGGATTTGCCGGGGCCGTTGCCGAGCAGACCTTAACCAGTCTGGGTGGCGGCGGTTTTCTCCTGGCCCGCACTGCAGCAACCCAGCGCCCCAGTGAAGAAATATTTTTTGATTTCTTTGTTGATACTCCCGGCCGCGGGCTTGGCCGCGAGGTTGACCCCCATTTTTTTCCCGTGACCGTTGATTTCGGCGGTTCAACCCAGGATTTCAATATCGGTCTGGGATCGGTTGCCGTACCCGGTATGCTTAAGGGACTGCTGCACGTGCATGAACGTCTCGGTCGAATGAACCTTGGCGATGTCCTGTTTCCTGCCATAACCCTTGCCAAAGGACATCAACTCAACGCCTTTCAGGCCGGTTTTCTACACCTGCTCCATCCGATAATGACCATGACCGAAACCGGTCGCAGGTTATATGAGCCGGGCGGACGCTATATGCAACCCCATGATACCCTCAGCAACCCGGATATGGCTGACTTCCTTACGCAACTTATAGATGATAAGGGGAAAAGTTTTTATAGCGGAGATATTGCTCGAGCCATTGCCCAGGATATGCAGGATGGGCAGGGGCTGCTGACCTTTGACGACCTAGCCGGTTATCAGGTGATTGAGCGGGAGCCGCTCAGGGCATCTTTTCGAGGGCGAACCCTGCTGACCGCGCCGCCGCCGTCAGCCGGCGGGTCATTGATAGCCCTTTCGCTGGCGCTGCTGGAAAATATGGATGTACCTGCCAAATGGGGGAGTGCTGAACATCTGTTACGCACAACCGGCCTTATGCAGGAGGTTGAACTCCTTCGCGAACAAGGCGTCTGTACCCCGGAAACATTGGAGCAATACCTCGCAGAAGGTAAGATTCCCGATTCTACCGACAGGATTCGTCTCTTTTCCCGTGGTACAACCCATATCAGTATTGCGGACCATGAGGGTAACGTGGCGTCCATGACCTGTTCCAACGGGGAAGGATCGGGCTATTTTGCCCCGGGAACCGGGGTGATGCTGAACAACATGATGGGTGAAGATGACCTGCATCCGGAAGGGTTTCATTCTTCTCCGCCAGGTGACAGGGTGGCGTCCATGATGTCGCCTTCGCTTCTCTTGCGTGGGGACGAGGTTGAACTGGTGATAGGCAGCGGCGGTTCCAAGCGTATTCGTACGGCAATTACCCAGGTGTTGACCCAGCTCATTGATTTTCACCGTGAGCCGGAGCTTGCGGTCAACAGTCCGCGCCTCCATTTTGACGGTGAAGCCCTGCAGGTTGAACCCGGTTTTGATCCAGATGCCCTGGCTGCATTGAAAAAGCGGTTACCGGTGAATATCTGGCAGGAACGTTCCATGTATTTTGGCGGAGTCCACCTTGTACTACCCGGAAAAATCGGAGTCGGCGATCCCCGTCGTGGAGGTTCTGTTGCCGTGGTGGATGTATGAGCAGCTATATCCTGAAACGATTTTTCCTCATGATTCCGACGCTAATCGGGGTCATGCTGATTACCTTTGTGGTTACCCAGTTTGTGCCGGGAGGGCCTGTTGAACGAATGATGACCCAGCTCGCAGGCAGTGGCGGCGGCGAGGCTGCCGCCGGAGGTGGATCAGGGCTATACCAGGGGAAAAAAGGGTTGGATCAGGATAGAGTCGAGCAGTTAAAAAAACTCTATGGCTTTGACAAACCGCCGCTCACCCGTTTTTTTTCCATGATGTCCTCGTACCTGGTTTTTGATTTCGGTGAGTCCTACTATCACCGCAAGAGCGTTGCCCAACTTGTCATTTCCAAATTGCCGGTATCCATGTCTCTTGGCCTCTGGAGTTTTATTATTGTCTATTCCACCTGTATTCCGTTGGGCATAGCCAAGGCGGTCCGGGACGGATCCCGTTTTGATACGTTGACCAGCACCGCGATACTGATCGGGTATGCAATTCCCGGTTTTGTTCTCGGTATAGTTCTGATTGTCCTGTTTGGCGGTGGTTCGTTCTGGAACATATTTCCCCTGCGTGGGTTGGTTTCCGATAACTGGGCGGAACTAGACCTGTTGCACAAGATTCTCGACTATCTCTGGCATATGGTGCTGCCCATCACCGCATCCGCAGTCGGTAGTCTTGCGGTGATGACCCTGCTGACCAAGAACTCGTTTCTTGAGGAAATCCGCAAACAGTATGTGATGACCGCCAGGGCCAAAGGGTTATCTGAACAACAGGTGCTGTACAAACATGTGTTTCGCAATGCCATCATTCCCATCATCACCGGTTTTCCTGGTACATTTATAGCGTCTTTTTTTACCGGCAGCCTACTGATTGAGACCATCTTTTCCCTGGACGGAATGGGACTGCTGGCTTACGAGTCGGTATTGAACCGGGACTATCCGGTGGTGCTCGGCACCCTGTATTTTTTCACTATAATCGGCCTCATTTCCCGTCTGCTCTCTGATCTCAGCTATGTGGTGGTGGATCCGAGAATCAGTTTTGACAAGGTGCAATAGGGCGGGAATGGTGAACGTGCAAAAGTCGAAAAACAGCCTGGTCCGCAGGCGCTGGCGTGCTTTTAAAAACAATCGTCGCGGCTATTTTTCTCTGCTGATTTTTTTGCTGCTCTTTGTGACCTCACTGTTTGCAGAATTCCTCAGTAACGATAAACCGCTGCTGGTTCGTTATGAGGGAGGTTTGTATTTTCCCCTGTTAAAAAGTTATCCGGAAACAACCTTTGGCGGTGATTTTGAAACGGAAGCCGATTATCGCGATCCCTATATCCTCGATCAACTGAGCAGGGGAGGGAATAAGGTATATTTTCCTCCTAATCCCCATAGTTACAACTCCATTAACCTCAACCTTGATCGCCCGGTCCCTTCGCCACCGTCCAGGGAGAATTTTTTAGGTACCGATGACCGGGGGCGGGATGTCCTGGCCCGTCTGATTTATGGTTTCCGTTTGTCCGTTCTTTTTGGTTTTGCCCTCACCGCGACAGGGACTCTTCTCGGGATTGTTGCAGGTGCCCTACAGGGATATTTCGGCGGGCGGACGGATCTAGTCTTTCAACGTTTCATTGAGATCTGGAGTGCCATGCCTGAGTTGTACCTCTTGATCATTTTTGCCTCGATTTTTAAACCCAGCCTGCTCCTGTTGTTGGTTCTCCTGTCCATGTTTGGCTGGATGGGTCTCTCCGACTATGTTCGGGCCGAGTTTCTAAAAGGACGGAATATGGAGTATGTCAAGGCTGCTAGGGCGCTGGGGGTGGGTAACCTGACCATTATGTACCGGCACCTGCTGCCAAATGGCATGACACCGGTGATAACCTTTCTACCGTTTCGGATGTCTGGGGCGATTCTCGCCTTGACCAGCCTGGATTTTCTCGGTCTCGGAGTGCCGCCATCAACGCCAAGCCTTGGCGAACTGCTTGCCCAGGGCAAGGCAAATATCGATGCCTGGTGGCTCTCGCTGGGCACCTTTCTGGTCCTTGTCGGGATGTTGGTGCTGTTGATCTTTATCGGAGAGGCATTGCGCGAGGCCTTTGATCCGCGAAGGTAGCAGCAAGATCGTTTTTAATGCCTTACGCCTGAACTCCTGTCATTAAAAGCAGGTAAGCGTAGACTCCGAGAAGATTTCCTCAGCTTTCCACTGTAATAACAAGATTTTATCAGGATGAGGCTGTTTAGGCCGAAGACTTTAGGGCGGCTTCTTTTAGTCTTTTGCTAACAGCCTTCAGCCTACAGTCTATAAACCTGGGTTGCTGGCAAAGCCCGCTTTGCTCATTTTCCACTCCTCGCATACTGCTCTTTGCGTAGTTCAGTTATCATTTGCTGACTATACGGCTCCTGTTTACGGAAAAGAGAGGGGTTTCCTGATTGAGAAATAGGAAAAGGACTCTTTCTTTTTCTTCTAAATACATATAACCTGTAAGCTGA
>CALZIH010000049.1 GCA_945787305.1 uncultured Desulfobulbaceae bacterium
TCGGCAAGGTCAGCGACCTGCAAAAAGAGGCGCAAAGACGGTTGGCACTCAAACCAGGCGACTCCTATGCCTACCCGGTAAAACACATCGAAGGCCCTGAGAAAACAGAGCAGATTGTCCCTGAATATGTCGACCATGTTTATGGGTTGACAGAAGCAGGTGGCACCCAATACCTGTTTCTTGCCGGTGTCGATTTTGACAAACTCGGTTTTAACCCAAACATCAATGGTGATGCTTACCCCGGTTACACTTGGGATTATGTTTCCCATGTTCCTGCATTAATCGGTACGCTTCTGGTGGTTGGCACGGTCTCACGCTTTGTTACCCAGCGAATAGAACGTAATAACGGCAAGAAAAACTCAAATGACAAATCTTGAACCCCATGGTGAGATGAACAGCTTCCCCATGAACACGGAGAGCCTGTTGCCCATAGCATGCTGAGGAGAACATAAGATGAGCAAAAAAATTACGATAGATCCCGTAACCAGAATTGAAGGACACCTGCGCATAGACTGCGAAGTGGACAACGGCAAGGTCACCAAGGCATGGTCTTCCGGCCAGATGTGGCGTGGGATCGAGATTATTCTTAAAGGAAGAGATCCACGTGATGCCTGGGCCTATGCCCAGCGTATCTGCGGCGTGTGCACCACGGTACATGCCGTTGCCTCCGTCCGGGCGGTTGAAGACGCACTTGACCTTGAAATACCCGTCAATGCGCAATATATCCGTAACATGGTCATTGGCGCTCACGGCATCCATGACCACATCGTCCATTTTTATCAACTCTGTGCCCTGGATTGGGTGGACATTGTTTCTGCCACCAAGGCGGATCCTCGTGCAGCGGCAGCTCTTGGCCAGAAACTCTCCGATTGGAAGCGCAACAGTTACCAGGAGATCAAAGGCGTTCAAGACCGCTTGAAAAAATTCATCAGCACGGGCCAGCTTGGCATCTTTGCCAGTGGCTACTGGGGCCATCCGGCCATGAAGCTTTCTCCGGAGGTGAACCTGCTTGCCGCAACCCATTACCTGCAAGCCCTTGAATATCAGCGAAAGATCAATCAGGTTGTCGCCATCCTCGGCAGCAAAACGCCCCATGTGCAGAACCTCGTTGTCGGTGGTGTGACCAACCCGATCAACCCGGACAGCCCCTCCAACCTGACCATTGAAAAACTGTTTAATATCAAGACGCTGATTGATGAAGTCGGTGACTTTATCAATCAGGCCATGATGACTGATGTGGCAGCAGTAGGAGCAAATTACGCTGACTGGACCCAGTATGGCGCCGGTGTGCTGAACTATCTCTCCGTGCCCGATATGCCCATGGATTCAAAATCAACAGTCTATGACCTCCCGGGCGGATATATCCCCAATGGAGATATCAGTCAATTTTCCCCCATTGCCAGCCAAAAGGATTCTGTCCTCTACGACAATATCAAAGAGTCCATTAAACACGCCTGGTATGATGGCGACTGGGACCGTTCACCCTTTGAGGAGGAAACGGAACCCAACTATACCGGCTACGATTACGATAAGAAATACTCATGGGTCAAGGCCCCGAGCTTCATGGGTAAGCCTGCACAGGTCGGCCCACTGCCTCACGTTGTCGCCATGTACCTCTCCGACCACCCGGCAACGAAAAAATATGTCGATGCAACACTGCAAAACGTCAGCGCCCTTGCAGGCACAACCGTAGGCATTGATGCATTGCACTCAACCATTGGCCGCATTGCAGCGCGGGTCGTTCGCTGTGCTGTTCTATATGAAACGATGAATGTGCAGTGGCAGGCCCTGATTGACAATATCGGTAAAGGCGACATGGACACCTTTAATGCACCGGTCTTCCCTGCAGGCGAACAGCGTGGAGTCGGCTTTCACGAAGCACCGCGGGGAACTCTTTCGCATTGGATCGTTATCGAGAACGGCAAAATTAAAAATTACCAGGCAGTCGTTCCATCTACCTGGAACGCAGGCCCGCGAAATGATGATGATGCCCCCGGACCCTACGAGGCCTCCCTTGTCGGCAATCCCATCGCAGATGCCGAGTTGCCGCTGGAGGTTTTACGAACAGTACACTCTTTCGACCCCTGCCTGGCATGTGCCATTCACCTGGTGGACAATAAACGAACGCCGCTGAGCAAAGTAAAGGTACTGTAATTTTGTCGGTGTCGCAAAAAATCTCGCCACCGACGGCGGAAAGGTTGTAATTGGTTGTATCTCCATCCAGTTCAAGCTTTGTTCTGGACTTTTTACGAGTCCATCAATTTGAGTAAGAAATTTTACGGAGAAATCTCTTGAATGCACTGGTTTTAGGTATCGGCAACTTGCTGATTGGAGACGAAGGCGTAGGCTGCAAAACTGCCGATGAGCTGAACAGGCGGTATCAGATGCCCCCGGAAGTGGAGTGCATTGACGGCGGAACCGCTGGTTTTGAGCTGCTCTCTCTTATTGACAATAAAGATCATCTCATCCTCGTTGACGCCTTAAGAAATGATATGGCTCCGGGCACGGTGGTCAAGATCGAGGGCGAAGATGTGCCCAAATCTTTTCTTACCTCAATCACTCCTCATCAACTGGGTATATCAGATGTGCTGGCGGCTGCCGCACTCACTGACACCTTACCCAAAAAAATGGTGCTTTTTGGAGTGGAGCCCAAACAACTGGATGTGGGTATTGGCCTTTCTCCCGAGGTTGAGACGGGAATGGAAAAAATAATCGATGTGGTCGTCGAACAACTTCGTAACTATGGCTATGAGGTGGAACGTAATGGAATCAAATCAGAACATTAAAACCTGGACGCCGGCAACAATCGTTATGGTGTTGCTGATCGTTGCCGGAACGGCAGTTGCCATGAATCGAATGATTTTTGGCCTGGGCGCGTCAACTAACTTAAACGATGCCTTTCCCTGGGGATTCTGGCTCGGCCTTGACGTCCTTGGCGGAGTGGCCATGGCTGCCGGTGGATTTATCATTGCCTGTGCTGTGTATCTTTTTAACTGGAAAAAATATCGCCCCATTGTGCGCCCGGCCATTTTAACGGCTTTCCTGGGGTATCTAATGGCAGTTGTCGCCCTTTTTCTGGACATCGGCCACCCCTTTCGCCTTTGGCACCCATCGATCATGTGGCAGTATCAGTCGGTGATGTGGGTTGTTGCCATGCATGTCATATTTTACACAACCACTCTGGCGCTGGAATTCAGTCCCATGCTTTTCGAGCGCCTCGGCTGGGAAAAAGCACGACAGACGGTGGGCAGGATTATGGTGGGAGCCGTCATTTTCGGCGTCATGCTTTCAACCCTTCACCAGTCTTCATTGGGAGCGGTTTTCCTGATTGCCCCTTCAAAAATGTCGCCATTGTGGTGGGATACAAAACTGCCATTCCATTTTCTGGTTTCGGCTGTCGCCATGGGGCTCTCCATGGTCAGCTTTGAAACTGCACTCAGTCAGAAATATTTTGGTCACAAGGTTGACAAAGAAATCATCACCGGTCTTGCCAGGGGCTCACTGATTGTGCTCAGCTTTTATTTTTGCCTCAAGATGTATCAACTTTTTGTTGTTGCCTCTCCGGCAATGGCATTTGATGGGTCTGTGGAAGGAAACATGTACCTGCTGGAGATGCTTATTGGGGTCATCATCCCCATCGGTTTCCTGCTGGTCAAGAGGTACCGAAACAACCTGTCCATAGTCTTCTCCATCAACATCATGGTCATTGTCGGGGTCATTCTCAATCGCCTGAATGTGTGCCTGTTCAGCATGGAAAGTTATACTTCCTGGCGCGGCATTACCTACACCCCTTCGTGGCAGGAATTCGTAGTCTCTTTGGGTATTGTCTCGGTAGGTGTTTTTCTCTATAAGATGTCAGCAAAACATCTGCCGCTGTTTAGTCACTAACCAGGTAACGGCAAGGATACAAAGAACAATTACCTACAGGCCAACTTCTGAACCATTTACGCCATGCTCGGAGTGATCCCTTCACTTCAAGCATGGCTTTCTTGGGTCTACCGAAGCCGAGTCTGAGCAGAAAAAATTCATGCACAGCTGCAGAGTGCTCATAATTGCCGGCCTGATCTTCGCAGGATGGCACCTCTTTATACCTGAACAATGCGCTAGTCAAGAGTGCAGAGTACAGGTAGAGCAAAAGTGTTCCCGCTGCCATTTCGTGACCCATATTTGCCCAAAATTGGACAAGAAAAAAGGCAGGTGGAGCTGGAAGCGAACCATCAATTCGATGATTGGCCACGGTGCATCACTCACCAAGGCAGAAGCAAAACAACTGGTCTCCTGTTTAAGTAACCCGGACAGTGACCTGCTGACCATTTGTCCGCCTCAATCATGATGGACTCGTAAAAAGTCAAAAACGCAAATTGCAGAGCACGGAAAAACAATAAATAATAACCTTTCCGCCCTCGGTGGCGAGGCTTTTTACGACACCGACAAGCATAAGGCTAGACAACGTCCCGGCGAACCACCAAGAAGGAGACGTGCCTCCCATTTGCTAGACCAGTTAGTGCCTTATGGTAGAATATAAACGACCCAAAACAAGGTAACCTTGCTTTGGGTCGGAACCTCTGGAAAAGATATCCTACACGATATCATTCACCAATCAAACGGTACGGATACGCCCGCTTCGTCCACTCTCCTCCAGGGTAATCTTTTTCTAAAAGTTCATAGGCTGCTTTCAATGGCATAGGATCACCACTGCTTTTGTAGTGACTTACGCCTCTGAGATAAATTGCCTCAGGAACGGCATCGGTGTTCCCATACTCAACGATGACTTTTTCAAAAGCATTGAGTGCCTCAGTAAACTTGTCATTGTCAAAATAATACTTGCCCTCTCCCAGAAGCAAACGGGCAAGCAGTTCACTTGGTTCAAGGAAGCCAACCGTTCGATGATGTTCGCTGCCATCCGGACTCAAGGTGATAAGGGTTGGGGTCCATTTGACATTGAAGTCATCACTTAATGGCTTGCTCTCTGCCGGTATACGTAAGCCAATTACATGTTCACTGAAAAAATCGACCACGGATTGATCTGGATACGTAACTGCATCCATCTGTTGGCAGCCAATTCAACCAGGATTGAAAAAATCCAGCAAAATTGGAATGCCTCCTTTTTCTGCCATATCTTTTGCAATATTAAAGTCTGTTACCCAGTGAATTGTATTTGTCATGATTGCACCTCCATCTGGTTAAGGGTATGTCAGAGTATTTCTAACCTCCTTGTTTGCAGTGTGTTATCTCCGTTGTTCATGACTTTTCTCCTAATGAATAAGTTAATTCGTCCAGGAGAGTGTGTCCACGCCTTGACAGCTATTTAAAGATGAATCATATAGAATTCCATTGGGTAGCCTCTTGTAAACCTTGAAAGTATACCTTGCCCGCCGTTATTTTCTCTATCGACCTTGCAAAAGCAATCTGCGAAAGTGCTTTCACCCTATATACCTGTTTTTTTATCAAAAGTAGCATCATGACAGTTGACGCATGCCACGTTATGGCTTACTGGTTTACAGTAGAAGGTCATAAGAACAAAGCCAAACCTGCCGAAAGGAAGGGACGGAAAACTACGGGTCTTAACAAGATAGCCGGGTTGCCTTGAAAAGGTAATCCGGCTTTTTTTATACATTCTTAATTTGCAGAGGAGAAGTGGTATGGAACTCTTGAAACGCTTAAAAAAAGTCTTTTTACTAGTAAGCGCTGCTCTATTGCTGGCTCCAGCAACATATGTGGCGGCGCAGGGCTTGGAACGTGCTGGCCTGCCAGTACTACTTGATGGCAATTTCATTGTCGCAGATGCCATGAACGCCCCCTTTGCCACAACTCCGGGCCCCGGTCGCGTCCTTGAGATGAATGTTATGACCGGAGATATCGGCGTCATGATCGACAATCCCCTGGATGGTTCGTCGGCAGCCCTCGGCCTGACTGGCCCCTGGAAGCCAACCGGTGTCTTGTCCGGCGGAATTGAAGGGCATGCATTTATCAACGGGGCGGCCCAGCACACGCTTTCCGAGTTCTACCGTGATGGAACCCACATCCGAACAGTTCGACCAATAACCGCCCCTGATCTCAGTGAAGGCTTCGGGGCGATGCCCCGATTGCTCGGCTCGCAGTTCATGCCTTCCGGAAATATTGTTTTGGCGGTCTGCGACGCTAACTTCAACGATCCCAGTGTCTTTCCTCCCGTCAGCTCGTCACTAGAGCAGGCCAGGAACAGCCGCATAGTAGTGATAGATCCCGAGACACTGCAGACGGTCGACACCTACAACGCCCCACGGGACCGGCGCTGGACGTGCATGGCGGGCATCATTTTCGGTGAAGATGGCATGTATGTCAGTATGTTCCACGGTGCTACGGTGTTCGTCATTGATTGGGAGGCCGGTCTGGGCAACGAGAAGAAGCCTGGGAAGTTTAAACGCAATCATCTCAACAAACGAGTGAATCGAGCCAAGGTGGTCCGGGTGATTGACATGTACCCGGGTGCCACTCATGACGACCCAAGACGACGCGATTCGATGCGAGCCATTACCTTTGACGCCGACGGTAACCTTTACGGGACGAACCGTGCTCGTGCTACCGAAGTTGACCCCGGCCCCGACGACATGCGCCATCATGTTATCGTGGTTCCCCGTGGAGGTGACCGCCCTGTTGGCACCCTTGCCATGGATCACGGCGTGCAAATTATCGCTGGACTTCGGACCAACCGGATCTCCGGTCCCGGTTGCGATTATGTGCGAGAAGATCCTGACGATATATTCCCTGACAGCTTCAATCAATGTGACTTCGAGACGCTCTATGTCGCGGCTTCAGGAACAGGTAACGTCATGGAGTACTTGATCAACTCGGACTTTCTCGATGGGCCCGACTGCCGCGACCTCAATATGGGATGCGCCCAACCCATAGCCTCGTTCTTTGGCAGTGCAAACGGAATGGAAGACCTCGATCCGCGGATGCTCATGCGTGCAAAAGACGCACCGGCAAAGTGAGGGTTGCGCACTAGCTGCATAGGCCGTAGGGACCAAGGCACTTGTTGATTCCCTCTGGGTCTATGCAGTAATCATGAATATTTACCATGAACGGTTATCCGCCATGGGGTGGAATGAAATTACAAGGCAAATATCCCGGAGTGAGTGCGTAGTGCTTTTGCGCCCATCCACCTTTATATCGCTACCTGACAATCTCTATATTTTTGCACAGCATGACGATTCCGAAAATGAACAAAAAGAGGAGAAGAGGTGGGACAAGTAGAAAAATGATCACAAAACTCGAATAAAACAACACCACCTTGATAAAGCCCCTCTGCTTGTCCTGTTCCATGCGTTCTTCAACACTGTATATCTTTGCTTCCACTACCTCAGGCGGCCAGTTGGAACAGGAATCCTCTTCCAGGGTATTTTTTCCCCGTAATTCCCTGCGGCACTCTGCAGCAAGTTCCTGCAAAGCGACGGCCCTGATCCGTTTTGGTTCAAGCTGACTGGCAAGGACCCGATACTGACGATTAACCTTTTTAAATTCTATTTCGCCCACATGGATTACCCAGCCCACATACACAAGACAGCAGACCAGGTAGAGACTCTTCCAGTGCCGGAATATTTTTTTCATGTGACTTTAGCCTCTGGCTTTCCCCGTGAGTATAGCGGAGAGGAAAATAGATCCTTCGGGCCACCAATAAAGGATTATTCAGGCCACAAAGAACAAAACCTAGGGCCCGCAAGAAGAAACCGGACCAACAGGAAATATAGTTACAGCTAAACTACCATGACCGAGCAGAATCCACTACCGTTACATCCGCTTTGGAAGTCATTTCAAGGCGCCTTGAAAAATTAGACTTTCGTTCGAGATCAAGTAAGCGTAGACTCCGGGAGATCGAGCGATAATACAATTATTCAAGGTAGCCATTAATTACGACCTCACTGAAACGGTGGAGGATTCCAAAACAAATCCATTTTCTCTCCACCGGTTCGGCACATCACCTTTTCACACTCGTCTGCAGGGTGCAGCCCACTGTTTATATGGACATTTCCACTCACTTACCGCGAAAACAATTTAGAGAGTGTAAAATACTGTTATTTATTGTAAGAAAAATGCTTATGACGTTTGCGTCGAGCAAACCAGGGCTTCATTTCATCAACGGCTTTTTAACAAATTGCAGGAGGGAACATGAAAAGCTTATTGAAGGGTGGTATTTGGGGACTTATCGCTGTGCTGACTCTTTCAACCAGTGTTTGGGCTCTCGGCCGGGAGAAAGTTATCAAGGTCGGGATTAATGCCCCGATAACCGGGGACATTCCCAAAGTGGGCGAGGGTACGAAGTATGCGGCCCAGATGTGGCTGGCTGACATAGAAAAAGCAGGTGGCCTGGAAGTGGGCGGCAAAAAATATCCCGTCAAACTCGTTATTGAAGATAATGAGGCCAAGGCAGAGTCGGCGGTCAAGGCGAATACCAAAATGATCACCGAGGATGAAGTGCTGGTCATCGTCGGACCGCAATCTTCCAAGCAGGCAGTACCTGCAGGTGATGTTGCAAACAACTACAAAACTCCGATGATCACCCCTTGGTCTACGAATCCCGATGCGACCATGAATCGTCCATATGTTTTCCGTGGCTGCTTCCTTGATCCATTTCAGGGACCGGTCCTGGCAAATTTTATTACCGAGGAGTTCAAGTTCACCAAGGCGGCAGTGCTCTATGACGTGGCCAGTGACTACCCTAAGGGCCTTGCCGAGTTTTTCAAACAAGCCTGGGAGAAAATACACGGCCCGGGATCGGTGGTTGCGTTTGAGAGCTTCACCACCAAAGACACAGATTTCAGCTCACAGTTAAGCAAAATTAACAAGTCCGGGGCACAGGTCCTGTTTACGCCCCAGTACTACAACGAAGTTGCCCTGATCGTCCAGCAGGCCCATGAACTTGGCTGGACCGGACCCATTGTCGGCAGTGACTCCTGGGGTTCGGCTGAAACCGTTACCTTGTGCGGCAAAGACTGCTACGGCCTGTTCTTTTCCAGCCATTATGCGGCAGCAGGCGCCAAAGGCGCAACCAAGGAGTTCATTAGTCGTTACGAAAAACAATATGGCTATACCCCGGATGATGTTGCAGCGTTGACCTGGGATTCCCTGCGACTTGTACAGACTGCGATTGAAAATTCCGGTGAGATTACCGGCAAGACCGAGAAGGACCGCCAGGCAATCCGTGATGCACTGGCCAAGATTAAGAACTTCAAGGGTATCACCGGTGACATGACCTTTACCGAAGAGGGTGATCCGATAAAATGCGCCGTCATTGTCAGGATTGGCGATCAGGGCGACTATGAATTCTATAAGTCTGTTTGCCCCGATTAAACCGGTATGGATCTCTTTCTCCAAAACCTTATCAATGGGTTACAGTGGGGTAGTTTTTACGCCCTGATCGCCTTGGGGTACTCCATGGTGTACTCCATCCTGATGCTGTTCAACTTTGCCCATGGCGATATCTTCATGGTCGGGTCATACATCGGTTTCGGTGTGGCGACAGCCTTGCTCGGGTTTGTCGCCATGACCGGCATCCCCTTGCCCGGCTGGTTGATCCTCATTCTGACCATCCTCTTTTCGATGTTCTTCACCTCGTTTGTCGGGGTGTTCATTGAACGTGTGGGCTACCGGCCCCTGCGCGAGGCACCCCGAGCATCAGCCGCCATCACCGGCCTGATGATCGGTATCATTCTCGAGACCGGCAACCTTGCCATACTGGGAGCACGCCGCCTCAGTTTCCCGCAGCTCATTGAATCAACGACCTACCAGTTCGGCGGTGTATATGTAACCAACAAGAAGATTCTTATCGTTGGGGTCTCCCTGAGCCTCATGTTTATGCTGCATAAATTCATCCAAAACAGTAAATGGGGCATGGCCATGCGGGCCATGTCCTATGATTTCCAGGCGGTTCCATTGATGGGGGTGTCGATCAACAAAATTGCCCCGCTCACCTTTGCCATCGGCTCCGGACTTGCCGCTGCTGCAGGCATTCTGTATGGGCTTGCTTATCCAGTGCTCGACCCCTACATGGGTGTTCTGCTTGGCTGGAAGGCTTTTGTAGCGGCTATCCTCGGCGGTCGTGGTTCGATTCTCGGCGCCGCGCTGGCCGGTTTTATGCTTGGTTTTATCGAGATTTTTGTGTCCTGGATATTTCCATCCACCCTGCGTGACATAATCGCCTACTCGATTATCCTGCTTATTCTGACGTTGCGGCCGCATGGTTTTTTCGGACAGGCCCACTCAACCCAGCTCAGGCTATGATCGTTACAGCTGTTTTAACAACACACAACACCTGATGGATACCGGGGAAAAAATAACAGCGCAGTCGAAAAAAGGGTTTTGGGCATGGCTTAAATCCCTGCCTGAAGGTATTCCGCTGATCGGCTGGCTACTTGGTCTTTTTGCCGCCGCACTGATCGAATATTTCCTGGGCGATCTCATTTCTTACTATCTTGGCCTGCCGAAGGTTCCTGCCTTGTTCGGCTTCCTGACCGTGCTCAAAAAACCATTGCTTATACCGGGCACAATCGCTTATCTGGCCCTGATATACGGCCTGCCGATCTTGGTTATCGGCAAATCATTGCGTAAACCCGCCAACAGGCTGGCATCACTACTTGACAGGGGACCTGTTACCATCGCTGCACTGGTTCATCTTGGCCTGTTCTATGGCGCCATACACCTGTGGACCGATATCAGTGACTACAGGCTGCTGGTTCTCAAGCTGACTATGATCGCCATCATGCTGACCCTGAGCCTTAACGTCATAAACGGCTATATGGGTGAATTTTCCTGTTCGCACCCGGGATTCATGGCCCTGGGTGCTTATGGCGCTTCGACCATTACCCTGCTGCTGTTTGCCAATGATAAATTATTTGGCGAACCCTTGTTGCCTGCAGCTCTGGGCCCATTTTTCTTCCCCTTAGCGCTGATTGTCGGCGGCATTATTGCTGCCCTGGGGGCGTTGGTTATCGCCATACCGTCGTTCCGTACCCGGGGCGACTACCTGGCAATCATATCACTGGCCTTTCTGTTTATCGTGAAAAGCCTTATAGAAAACCTCGAATTTATCGGCGGACCACGGGGCATGTCCAGCCAACCCGATTATTCCAGCCTGCCCATGGTGTTCATTGTCATGGTGCTTTGTATCTGGATTATCAACAATTTCGTACGCTCCACCATGGGCAAAGCCCTGTGCGCAGTACGTGACAATGAACTGGCGGCGGAATCCATGACCGTGAACACCCGAAAGACAAAAATTATCGCCTTTATGTTTGGAGCCTTCTGGGCAGGAGTGGCCGGCGGCCTGTTTGCCCATGTTCTCCGTTATGTCAACCCGGGCTCCTTTGGCATCCAGAAGTTGGCAGAGGTCCTCGCCATGCTCTATTTCGGTGGACTCAACTCCGTCACCGGTTCCATTGTTGGCGCGGTCAGCATAAGCATGTTAAGCGAAGCCCTGCGGCCCCTGGAAATTTACAAGTGGATCATTATTCCGCTGCTGCTCATTTTGGTCATGCTTTATCGCCCCACCGGCCTTATCGCGTTTACAGAATTCAACCCCAAAGAACTCATGAAGCCTAAACAATGAGGAGTGTAAAGAAAGAACGACATGGCATTACTCAGGGTTGACAACATGACCCACTTTTTCGGTGGGTTACGAGCTGTTCATAACTACAGCCTTATCCTGGAACCGGGACATATTGTTGGTCTGATCGGCCCAAACGGTGCCGGCAAAACAACCATATTCAACCTCATTTCCGGCATCCACACACCGACCCAGGGCAATATTGAGCTCAACGGCCAAAATCTCATTGGCCATCATCCCCATGAGATTGCTGCCATGGGCCTTGGCCGAACATTCCAGAATCTCTTGCTCTGGAGGCATATGACCGTTCTGGAACATGTCAAGATGGCTTGTTATTCGCAATTGGAATACGGCATATGGGGAGCTTTCCTTGGGTCCAGGCTCTGCCACCGGGAAGAAAAACGTTTGACCGCCAAGGCCATGCACCTGTTGGAAACATTCGATGTTGACCAGTTCAGTTCCCAATTGGCCGTCAGTTTGCCCTACGGTGCTCAGCGGCGGGTCGAGATGGCCCGCGCCATGGCCACAAACCCCAAGGTCCTTTTTCTGGATGAGCCGACCGCCGGTATGACCCCGGATGAACTGAACCGCATGATCTCCATCATCAGAAAAATACACGAGGATTTTGATGTGGCTATCTTTCTGATCGAACACCGTTTGAAATTTGTCATGGAGCTGTGTGAAAGGATCCAAACCCTTGTTTTCGGAGAGATCATTGCCGAAGGCAACCCAGAGGAGATCAA
>CALZIH010000050.1:0-2718 GCA_945787305.1 uncultured Desulfobulbaceae bacterium
AACCTGAACAGGTAGAAACACCGAATGAGGAAAAGCAAGGCTTGCCCATTGAGGCCAGTGCCGAGCCCCAGGCACCGGAAACAGAGACTGAACCAATAACACCCAAGGACCAGATAACCCCACCCAAGCCCCAGGCCACAACTAAGGAGCCTGCCAAAAAAACACAAAGTTCTACCCAGAAAACAGACACCTCCATCCGAGTTACGGTCAGCCTCCTGGATCAGTTGATGAATCTTGCCGGAGAGCTTGTCCTTTCCCGAAACCAGCTTCTGCAGACTATTACTTCAGGCGACGCTCGCAATGCCGAGGCGGTCGGTCAACGCATTGACCTCGTTACCTCGGAACTGCAGGAAGCAATCATGCTCACCAGGATGCAACCCATCGGCAACGTCTTCAACAAGTTCCCGCGCGTGGTCCGTGACTTGTCAAAAAAACTGAACAAACAGATGGACCTGACCATCGTCGGCAAAGACGTTGAACTGGATAAAACAAGCATTGAGGCCATTAACGATCCGCTGACCCACCTTGTACGAAATTCCGTTGATCACGGCGTTGAGGCACCCGACGAACGCATAAGGAAAGGCAAGGATGCCAAAGGGCTTATTGTCCTGAAAGCATATCACGAAGCTGGTCAGGTTGTTATCGAAATTAGCGATGACGGCAAGGGCCTTGACGGCAACATGCTTGCTGAAACAGCAATTAACAAAGGGTTGATAACCTCGGAGCAGGCCAAGGCGATGTCCGACAAGGAACGAGCCAACCTGATTCTCCTGCCCGGATTTTCTACAGCAAAAAAGGTTACGGATGTATCGGGTCGAGGTGTTGGAATGGATGTGGTCAAGACAAATCTTGACCAATTGGGCGGCTCCATCGAAATAGAGTCTGAAGTCGGTAAAGGGTCGACAATCAGTATCAAGCTACCGTTAACCCTGGCCATCATCCCTTGCCAAATTGTCATGACCGGCGGAGAACGGTATGCCATCCCCCAGGTTAACCTGGAGGAGCTGCTCCGCATCCCTGCCGCCAAAGTCAAGGAGCGGGTTGAACGGGTTGGCGACGCCGAGGTGGTTCGTTTACGAGGCAACCTGTTACCGCTCATCCGTCTCTCGGACGTGACGCACCCAGATTGCAGACCGGCGCTCTAAGTCCTCCCCCATGTTCAAGGACGCTACCCAACCGGAAACAGTAGAACACGAGACCGATAGAACGGAAATTGATCGCGAAGCAGACGAACGCAGAACTAGTCCTGCCAGTGCTTTAAATATAGTCGTCGTCTCAACCGGGGCAATGAAATACGGCCTGATTGTCGATCGCCTTCATGATTCCGAAGAGATTGTCATCAAGCCTCTGGGAAGGCATCTCCAACAGTGCAAAGGATATGCAGGGGCAACAATTATGGGCGATGGCCGAATTGCCCTGATTCTTGATGTCAGCAATATTTCTCGAATGGCTGGTCTCACCTCACTTGACGGGACAGAACGTGCCAGTGAGCTTGCCGAGGCAGCCAAAAATGCAATTACCAGGGCCAAAGATAAGCAAGCCCTGCTCACCTTCTCCAGTTCCATACAGGAACAATTTGCCGTGCCACTCAACCAAGTGGAACGAGTTGAAAAAATAAAACAAAGCGATATTGAACATGTCGGCGGAAGAAGGGTGATGAAGTACCGAGGCGGCAGCCTGCCCTTGCTTTCGATTGACGAGGTGGCCATGGTCGAACCACTTGCTGATCAGAACGACCTGTTGGTTATTGTTTTCAACCTGGCAGGTAAAGACGTCGGGCTATTGGCCATAGGGCCGATAGACGCCATTGAGGTTGCAGCGGATATCGATGATGTCACCCTCAGGCAACCCGGCATCATGGGGTCGGCGATCATTGCCGGCCACACCACCATGCTGGTCGATATTTTTGAAATGGTACAAACCATTAACCCTGATTGGTTTACCGATCATGCCATCTCTGAAAAAGTGTCTGAAGACGGATTTGTACCTGTCATCCTCATCGTCGAAGACTCTAATTTTTTCCGTAACCAAGTCCGGGGATATATGACCGACTCTGGATTTGAGGTTCTCGAAGGTGAAGATGGAGTAGAGGCCCTCAGTGTTCTGGAAAAACATGTTGACGAAATTTCCATGGTAGTCACGGACATTGAAATGCCGAACATGGACGGTTTCGAGCTTACCGAAAAAATCAAACGCGATCCAAAATTCAATCACTTGCCCGTCATAGCCCTTACCACCCTGTCTGGTCAAGAAGACATTGCAAGAGGAAAGGCCGTTGGCATAGACGAGTATCATATTAAGCTGGACAAGGAACGGTTGATGGAGTGTGTACACCGGTACGCTAAAATGGCCGAACCTGCTTAGCGGCGAACAGGATCGAAAAAATATTATTGGCTGGATGTTTAACAGAAAAACATTTTACCATTTCATTCCGGCCCTTTACTTCTCGGTTCACCTTAAAGACTTATCTACAATGTAGGCTGTCCGTATTCGGCAAAAGCCTCTGCCAGATGCGGCAATAATTACATTAGAGCTAACAATCAGTCTGAACCTGTTCATGATCCCATGATCCTGAGCACACTACTTCGAGCATGGCTGACAATCGCATTTTAGACATAAACTATGAATCGAATTACACGATACCTACCAACAACAATAAAAAGCAAGCTTCTGTTATCCCTGGGAATTCTTATTGCCCTCATTGTCGCCATCCCTGTT
>CALZIH010000050.1:2790-21656 GCA_945787305.1 uncultured Desulfobulbaceae bacterium
GTTCAACATTCTACAAATCAACGAAAAATTAATAACCGATACCACTACGCAACTTACTTTGCTTGCAAAAACAGTGGCCTTTAACCCTTCAATACGCCGAGGCTTGGCTGAAAAAAACAGAGAAGACCTACTCAAAGTTACCCTCCCCCTCTACGAGGAACTAACAAAGGATCTTGATCTTAACGTGTTCCATTTTCACCAGCCGCCGGCCACCTCTTTTCTCCGCTTACAGAAGCCTGAAAAATTCGGCGACGACCTTTCAAGTTTTCGGCAGACAGTGGTTTCCGTTAATACAAATCACAAAGAGGCAGTAGGTATTGAAGTTGGGAAGGCTGGCCTCTCAATCCGTGCGGTCGTCCCGGTAACGTATCAAGGCCGGCATGTCGGCTCGGTGGAATTCGGCGCACCTGTCGATGATAAGCTGGCTGTCGCCATTAAAGAAGTTGTCAAAGCAAACATCTCAGTGGTTGTCCCTGATGGCGAGGGCTTCAAGTACCAGGCCAAGACCCATAACCTGACCATCCCTGAAAAAAAATTCCCCTTTTTACGCAAAATATTAGAAGGGAATGAAACCAAAATCGTCAAAGTGTCAAAAAATAACCGAGAACTGATGACGGCCTATAAGCCTATTCAGGATTTCAGCGGTAAGGTTGTCGGCATTCTGGCCGTTCCCCATGATATTACCGACAAACTGGCGACTGCCCGAACATCAGCCCTGACCGTAGCCATTTCAGGATTTCTCGCAATTCTTGTAATCCAAGGCCTGGTTTACGTAATCTTTCGCTCTCTGATCGACCGCCCCCTGAAAGCGATAAACACCCGCCTGGAAGCGGCAAGCCGTGGTGATCTTAGTCAACAAGCTGACACCAGCAAAATTCCCGGAGTAAACTGTTCCGATCTTATGCAATGCAATAAGCCGGACTGCAGTATGTACGGGAAGACAGGATACTGCTGGGAAGAAGCAGGTTCAGCTGCCACCCTGCCCCAGTGCCCCAAAATATTAAGTGGCGAGTATACCTCCTGCAGTGAATGTACGGCATGTTTTGGTTCCGCCGTCCAGGATGAATTTTCAGAACTGAATGCCTATCTCCATGCATTTATAGCCAACATTCAGCACATGGTCCGTGATATCCGCGATAATAGCAACAACCTGAACCACTCATCTGACAACCTTACACGGATCTCTGAAGAGATGGACACCTCAACTTCCCAGACAGCCCAGCGATCTGAAAGCGTTGCCGCGGCCGCCGAGGAGATGAGTTCGAACATGACCAGTGTCGCCGCAGCCACAGAAGAAGCTGCGGCTAATGTGAATATGATGACAACGGCTACAGAGGAAATAAGTTCAACGGTTGGTGAAATACAACAGTCCACAGCCCAGGCAAAAAACATTACCCATACAGCAGTGAAAGAGGCCAGCGATATTTCGGTCAAGGTTGACGAGTTGGGCAACTCAGCACAGGACATCGGCAAAGTCACTGAAGCCATAAACGAAATTTCCTCCCAGACAAACCTGCTTGCTTTAAATGCGACCATTGAGGCGGCCCGTGCCGGTGAAGCCGGCAAAGGTTTTGCGGTGGTTGCAAACGAAATTAAAGAACTTGCCAAACAGACGGCAGATGCCACCGGTGAAATCAAACAGCAAATTGAAGGAATCCAGAACTCAACCAGTGTTACCGTTAACGGAATTCGCAACATCACCGAAATCATCAACGAAATTGATGAAATCGTCTCTAAGATTGCCACTGCCCTTAATGAGCAGGCCGCAACCATGACGGAATTGACAACCAATATTCATCAAGCCGGAGCTGGAATTGGTGAAGTTGCTGAGAACGTAGCCCAGAGTTCAGCTGTTTCCGGAGAAATTGCTGTAGATGTGGCCCAGGTCAATCATGCTGCAGAAGAAATTTCTCAGGGTACGGGAAAGGTCAAAAGTAATGCTGAAGAACTTAAACGGTACGCTGGCGACCTGCGCATCCTGATTGAAAAATTCAAAACAAGTTAATATTGATGGACTCGTAAAAAATCGAAAACATCATTTGCACTGTAGGACCTTTCCGCCGTCGGTGGCGAGGCTTTTTGCGACACCGACAATCTTGATGGCCTCGTAAAAAGTCAAAAACGCACATTGCACAGTACGGAAATACAGCGAGTTATAATCTTTCCGCCGTCGGTGGCGAGGCTTTTTACGACACCGACCATCTTTTCCATTTCAACAAAAGGCGATAACCATGGAACTGCAAACTAAATCGAATAAAAACATCCTGGAATTAGCCACCTTTTACGTGGGTGACGCCTTATGTGGCATGGACATCCTCAAGGTCCAGGAAATCAACAAGTTGATGGAAATGACCAAGGTGCCGCAGGCCCCGGCTTACGTCACGGGTATCCTCAACCTGCGTGGACAGATCGTCACCATTGTTGATCTGGGCAAAAAACTCGGCCTTGGTGCCACAACCCTTGGCAGTGATCCTCGTAATATCATTGTTAACGCCCCGAGTGAACATATCGGGTTGCTTGTTCGTCGGATCAGTGACGTGGTTATGGCCGATCCCGATCGGATCGAATCCGCACCTGCAAACATGAGCGGCATTCAAGGAAATTTTTTTACTGGTGTCTATAAAACCGAAGACAAACTCATAGGCATCCTTAACGTCGAAGAGGTTCTAAAAATTGACGCCGAAACTCCCCGCGGCAGACACGGCCAATTTGATAGTTAACAATGTCTAATCAATACTTGAACGTTTCTATATATATCCACAGCTGCGATATGGGAAACATAAATTCATGCGCATTGTGCGGACCTTACCTTTAACTGATTTAAAAAAATATACTCAATGGTGGCTCAAAATAAAATAAAGGTTCTTGTGGTTGATGACACCATTGTCTATCGCAAGGCTGTCAGTGATGTTCTTGCTGAAATTCGCGGTGTTGAAGTCGTCGGTGTTGCCCACAACGGAAAAATTGCGCTGTCAAAAATTCGTTCCCTGAAACCCGATCTTCTGACGCTTGACATTGAAATGCCGGTAATGAACGGTATTGAAGTATTGGAGCACTTGCAAAAAGAGGCTCCCGAGGTCAGCGCCATCATGGTTTCCACCTTGACGTCCGAAGGTGGCGACATGACCATGAAGGCCCTGGAGCTTGGGGCCTATGATTTTTTACTTAAACCCAGCACCACCAATATAGCCGACAGTAAACAACAATTACGCATCCTTCTAACCCCGCTGATCAAAGCCTTTCAAACCGGCAGGACAACGGTCGGCTCCATGGGAACTCGCCCCAAACCGGCTGCTGCTCGGAAAGTCAGTGCCAGGAGACCACCCACAAGACCCACCAGCATCAGTACACCTGTTGCCCGCCGAGGCAAATCGGAAATCATAACCATAGGGATATCTACGGGCGGGCCCAATGCACTCAGTAAAATGATGCCCATGCTTCCTGCTGATATTGGCGTTCCCATACTCCTGGTTCAACACATGCCGCCAGTCTTTACCAAATCACTGGCCGGGAGTCTCAACGCAAAATGTGCGATTACTGTTAAGGAGGCTGAAAATGGTGAAGCAATCCAACCCAATGTTGCCTATATTGCTCCCGGTGGCAAACAAATGAAACTGGTCGCATCGACCGATGGCCTGAACCGCCTCATCAAAATCACCGACGATCCACCTGAGAACTCCTGTAAACCATCGGTCGATTATCTCTTTCGATCAATAGCTGATTACTACGTAGGCAGAGCAACAGCCGTCATCATGACCGGCATGGGTTCCGATGGCACCAGCGGCCTGGAAATTCTGAAAAATAAGGGGACCACTGTCATCGGCCAGGACAAGGCTTCCTGTGTTGTCTACGGAATGCCGAAAGCACCTGCTGAAAAAGGCTTGGTCGATGTGGTCGTACCACTGGATCGCATTGCCGCTGAAATCATTAACACCTTGAAATAACAGGGCGGCCTCCAGGTATGCTAAAAATAACTCCAGGTGAACTCAAAGTTATCACCGGATATATACATGAGATCTCTGGAATTCATTTGGATGCTGCAAAGAAATACCTCCTGGAAACCAGGTTGTCGTCCATTGCCGAGGAACACGGATGCAGAAGCTACCAGGAGTTGCATCAAAAAGCAAAACATGACAACCGCAAATTCATTGAAAAACAGATTATTGATGCCATCTCCACGAATGAAACGCTTTTCTTTCGTGATACCGGACCGTTTGAACTGTTGCGCCATAAACTTCTCCCGGAACTGATTGACGCACGCACACCAAAATCAGCCCACATGAAGACTCCGTTACGCATTTGGAGCGCAGCCTCTTCAACCGGCCAGGAACTTTATTCCATAGCCATTGTGCTTAAAGAACTTCTTGGAGACACTTCAAAGTACTCCATCAAACTCACCGGGACCGATATTTCCGAATCCGCTGTTACACAGGCCAGCATGGGCAAATATAACAAGTTTGAAATCGAACGTGGTCTTGCCCATGATAAACTCAGCAAATACTTCACCATGTCCGGCGGTCACTGGAGAGTCAAGGACGATATCAGAGCCATGGTAAACTTTCGTAAATTTAACCTTATGTTACCGTTTTCCAGTTTGGGCAAATTCGATATAGTATTTTGCCGCAATGTGGCCATCTATTTCACATTGGAAGACCGGAAAAAACTTTTTAATAAGATAGCGGATGTGCTTGAACCTGACGGCTACCTGATTATTGGCTCCACAGAGTCATTAACCGGTATCTGTCCGCGTTTTGTACCTAAAAGACACTTACGCTCTATTTTTTATCAACATAAATAGCCAAACCGGTTGCCAAGTAACTGTAGGGAGAGTGCTTATGAGTATGTCAATCCTTATTGCCGATGATGATCCTGTCATCCGGCGTCTTTTTGAAAAAAGATTACAGGATGCAGGGTACACGGTGACAGTGGCTGTTGACGGAATTGATGCGGCCAGAAATCTCGATCGCTCTCATTTTGATGTGCTTATCACCGACTTGGTTATGCCCGGCGATATCGGCGGCATTGAGTTACTTCAAATTGCCAAAGAAAAAGATGTATTAACCGAAGTCGTCGTAATAACCGCTCACTCTTCCGTAGATACTGCCGTTGATGCGATGAAGAAGGGGGCCTCCGACTACCTTGAAAAACCGGTGAATTTTGATGAATTATTTCTCCGGCTTGACAAAATCGACCAGTTGAAATCCCTTGTCCGCAATGCCGATGATTTACGTAATGCCATGGACGTTACCGAATCCTCGGCCGCCCAAACTATACAAGATCTTGAAATCGCCGCCGCGGATTTACAACTAAAAATAGACAGGATTGAAGATTTTCTTAGAGAAAGCAGCCTCAGTGAATACGAACGAATTGACAAGGCATTGGAGGTTATCGGCCGCTAACCTTTTCCCTTAAAATTCTTCACCATACTCGTTGCAGTTATTTCCCTGTAGAATATGTTGGGTGAACCGTAAAGGATAAAAAGCCAACCCAATCCTCTTGCATAGCAATGACACAACCAGAACGATTCACTCAACTCCTCGACCTCATAACAAGTCTGCGCGCCAAAAACGGTTGCCCGTGGGATAAAAAACAAACGCCTGCCAGCATTAAGAAATATCTACTGGAAGAGGCATCCGAGCTTGCTGAAGCCATTGACAGCAAGGACCCAAATCATATCTGTGAAGAAATCGGTGATATGTTTTTTATCCTCGCCATCCTCTGCCAAATGTTCCAGGAAAAAAATGAATTTACCGCAGACAACGCTCTGCAATCAATTATCGATAAAATGACTCGTAGACATCCCCATGTTTTTGCAGACTCGCCAATTGGAAGTGAAGGTGAGCTTCGGCAGCAGTGGGAGGAAATCAAAAGAAAAGAAGGAAAAACGGATCCAGCGTAATTCTTGACCTGCAAATTGCCGGAAAAACCCAAATCGTAGCCCGCCTGCCCCTTTTATAAGACAACATACACTCCGACAGAAGCAATTACCTTTTTTTATTCTTGACACGATTCGTGCTGCTGGTATTATTAAGTGTTTAACCTATAACCTTCTCGCTCTCAACTGAATTGATTGAAGCGAGGGCCACATTGACCACGAGGAGGAATCATGCGTCATTACGAAACCACGTTTATTCTCCGTCCAAACCTGGGCGAAGATCAATTCACAGAAATCATAGATCGCACCAGTGCCATCATCACCGATGACGGAGGAACGATCATCAATACTGATCGCTGGGGTATTAAGCGGTTGGCCTATGAAATAAAAAAAGAAGTTCAAGGCTACTATGTCAACCTGAACTATGCTGCACCTGGCAACACGGTTGATGAAGTTGAGCGAATTTTTCGTATCGACGATCGTCTTCTTCGTTACCTGACCATTAAACTTGCCGATCGCATTGATCAGGAAGGCATTTCCAAGGAACAGGAAAGTTTTGCCGTTCGCGCTGCCGCAGCAGAGGCAGAAGCAGAAGAGTCAGAACCAAACGACGAGTCTGATAAGAAGGAAGAATCAAATCAGGCTGAAGCACAAGACGCCGCAACTGAGTAGGCAGGATCAAGGAGAAATACAATGGCACCACCAAAAAGAATGTTTTACAGACGACGCGTTTGTCGTTTTTGTACGGATAGCGACGTAATCATGGACTACAAAGACGCAAAAACGTTACGTAATTTTGTAACTGAACGAGGAAAAATTATTCCAAAACGCATTTTCGGTACGTGCGCGAGTCATCAAAGACAGGTACCTGAGGCCATCAAGAGGGCACGCCACCTAGCCTTGTTGCCCTATACCGGACCGACCCAGTTTTAACCTAACTTCCATGTCAGCACCGGACAGCACAGGCCGGAAAGGGCAAGCATTTTTCACCCGGCCCGTGCTTCTCCTTGCTGCCGTTTATTTTTTACCCACCCTGCTGCCTTCCCTGTTTGGATGGCTGCTCGGGGTGCTCGCAGTACCTGTAGCATACATCCTTACGATGGAAGACAAAGTGCAGGGAAGTATCACCCTGCGAAACGGTCTTCTTATTGCTGGAGTAGCCGCTCTTATTACGGGAAGACTTGAATTATTGTTGTTCGCCCTAACCCTGGTTCCCCTTGGCTATCACTTGTACAACAGTGGTTTGGCAAAAAGGAACGAAGCAACAGCAGGTGGATATGGGATATTGACCGTTGCGGTTACCTGGTTTTTCTTCTGGTCTCTGTACGGAATGGCCATGAGCATCCACCCGTATTCGCATCTCGTTGAAATGTTAGACGCGGGCTTTGCGCAAACATACGAGTTGTATAAGACAAACAGTGAGTTGCCCCCTGAGGTGCAAGACAATCTCGCCTCGGTGATCATTGAAGTTCGGAGTCTGATACCACGAGTCTTACCAGGTATACTTGCCTGCACAGTTCTTGTTACCGTATGGATGAACCAGGTGGTTTGGAATAGCCTACTATTACGACATCATCCGGAAAAGGCTCCCTGGCAACCTTACAGTTACTGGAAATTACCGGATCAGTTAATCTGGATACCGATTACGGCAACGGTTCTTTTTTTACTCGGCAACGGTACCCTGCGAGACATAGGCCTGAATCTCATTATCATTTCCGGCTTG
Source organism: uncultured Desulfobulbaceae bacterium (assembly GCA_945787305.1). GTDB lineage: Bacteria > Desulfobacterota > Desulfobulbia > Desulfobulbales > Desulfobulbaceae > DRLX01. The sequence goes on from CALZIH010000050.1 coordinate 10,389, forward strand.
ATCTATTTCTTTCAAGGACTGGCCGTTTTTATCCACTTGCTAGTACGGTGGAATGTACCTGGTTACCTGAGAGTATTGCTGTACTTCATGTTGGTTATCCAAAGCTACGGTATGCTTCTGGTCACACTGCTGGGAATCGGTGACATCTGGTTTAACTTTAGAAGGTTTGAGGATAAACCGACAGCAGACAAATAAAGACCTGGTTGCAATCATTAGAAATACAAAGAGGAAAATGTTTTGATCCCGCAGTGAAGTGGCATCCCTCTTTTTCAACACAAATTTATTAATACCAATACTGGCAGCCTCAAACCGCTGCTTGTAGAGACAAAGCGAGGACATATCCATGGAAATAATCTTGAAGGAAACCATAGATACATTGGGACTGGAAGGCGACATCGTTAAAGTGAAGCCTGGTTACGCCAGGAATTATCTTATTCCCCAACAAAAGGCTGTTACCGTGAACAAGGCCTCCTTGGCCAGGCTGCAGCGCGAACAACAAGCCATAGAAAACCGCAGGGAAGCTGAACAAAAAAGAGCGCAGGGGCTGGCGGGACAACTCGAGGGCAAGACAATCACGATCACCTGCCGTGTCGGTGAAGAAGATCGGCTGTTTGGTTCCGTTACCACCAAAGACATTGCCGAGCAGCTTGCAGCAACCGGTGTAAAGATAGATCGACGCTCGATCATGCTTGCCGAACCGATCAAAAGCGTTGGTGACACCATTGTAACCGTTAAGACCGGATACCAGATGACAACCAACCTTACAGTCCAGGTTATCCCTGAAAACACTGTTGAAAATCAGCCGGAAGAGGAGTAATTCCTTTTTTGATAGGATCTGTATGAATCGAGGATCCGTCTACGACGACTTGTTACATTTGCTGCCCACCTCTATCTGTGGGCAGCAATCGGTTCACGTAACCGACTTCTTCCTTTCCCTCAAACCGGCAACTCCATTTTTCAAGGCTATTTTGCTTTCCATTCCACTGCAATCACTGTATGCTGACTGACCATGCAATACCAAACAGTTCCCAAAGTGCAGGGGTCCCCAGGCAATCTTCCTCCGCAAAACCTTGATGCAGAACAGGCCGTCCTCGGCACCATCCTCCTACAGGACAAATCAGTTCTCAAAATAGCAGAGCTCATCTCGCCCGAAGATTTTTATCGAGATGCCCATAAAACAATATATCGGGCCATGCTCGACCTGTTTGAAAAGCGTGAACCCCATGACTTAATCACGGTCACCAGTCTTCTCAACGACCGAAACAAACTTGAGGAAATTGGTGGTGCCACCTACCTGGCCTCGTTAACTGACATCATCCCTTTTTCGGGAACCCTTGTTCACCACGCTGAAATTATAAGGAAAAAATCGGTTCTCCGCCAGTTAATCCTGACGACTTCCGAGGTGGCTGCCCGGTGTTATGATGCGCAGGACGACATCGATGCGCTCGTTGACGAGGCGGAAAAAACCATCTTTGAAATTGCCCAGTCAAAGAAGAAGCAGGGCTTCCAACCCATGTCGGATATTGTCCCCCGCGCCTTTGACCGTATCACCAAGCTATTTGATCGTCAGGAACATATTACCGGGGTGGCAACCGGGTATGATGAACTTGATAGAATGACCGCCGGCATGCAGCCGGCTGACCTCATCATTCTTGCAGGCCGCCCCTCAATGGGCAAGACGGCTCTGGTAATGAACATGGTACAGCATGCCGCCATTATTGAAAAAATCCCGGTAGCTGTTTTCAGCCTTGAGATGTCCATGGAGCAACTTGCATTGCGTATGCTTTGCTCAATAGGTAGAATAGATTCCCAACGCATTCGCACCGGACGACTGCTTGACAAAGATTGGCCCGACTTGACCCGGGCAACAGGCATCCTGGCAGAAGCACCCATTCACATTGATGACACGGCAGGCATTGGCGTTCTTGAAATGCGTGCCAAGGCCAGGCGACTTAAATCCGAACATGACCTTGGCATGGTCGTGGTTGACTACCTGCAGCTCATGCAGGGGCGCGCAAAAACTGAAAACAGGACCCAGGAAATCTCAGACATTTCCCGATCCCTCAAGGCCATGGCCAAGGAACTCGATGTACCCGTTATAGCCCTGTCTCAGTTAAATCGCGGCCTGGAAAGCCGGACCGACAAGCGTCCCCAGCTCTCCGACCTTCGTGAATCAGGCGCCATTGAGCAGGATGCCGATGTTATCGGGTTTATCTACAGAGACGAGGTTTATAACAAGGCTGAGGATAATCCGAATCGTGGACTGGCTGAAATCATTATCGGAAAACAGAGAAACGGGCCGACCGGAACAGTCAGACTGACCTTCCTTGCCGAATTTACAACCTTTGAGAATTATACTCCCATGCAACCGCCTATGGAAATGGGTTAAGCATTTTTTTTATTTTACAGAGATATGAGCGACAGATACGACTTCAAAGCCATTGAAGCTAAATGGCAGCAGCGTTGGGAACAGGAAGCATCCTATAAGGTCACTGAAGATCCAACCAGAGAAAAATACTATGTCCTTGAAATGTTCCCCTACCCTTCCGGGCGGATTCACATGGGACATGTTCGCAATTACAGCATAGGTGACGTCATAGCCCGTTATAAACGCATGCGGGGATATAACGTAATTCATCCCATGGGTTGGGACGCCTTTGGCCTGCCTGCTGAAAATGCCGCCATGAAAAGGGGTGTTCATCCCGCATCCTGGACCTATGACAACATAGACTACATGCGCGATCAGCTCAAGGCCATGGGGCTGAGCTATGATTGGGACCGGGAAATTGCCACCTGCAATCCAAAATATTATCGCTGGGAACAGCTGATCTTTCTCCAGATGCTTGAAAAAGGTCTGGTATATCGAAAAGAAACCATCGTCAACTGGTGCGATGACTGCCAGACTGTCCTTGCCCGTGAACAGGTAATCGATGGTGCCTGCTGGCGCTGTGATCAGCAGGTTATCCCGCGAACCATGCACGGCTGGTTCTTCAAGATAACCGATTACGCCGAAGAGCTCCTGCAGGATCTTGACAAGCTCACCGGCTGGCCGGAAAAAGTCGTCACCATGCAGCGCAACTGGATCGGCAAGAGCCAGGGAATGGTTTGTGATTTCCAGGTTGAAGGAAGTGAAGAAAAGGTCACCATTTTTACAACTCGACCCGATACCATCTTTGGCGTCACCTTTATGTCGCTTGCTGTTGAACACCCGCTGATCGAACAACTGATCAAAGGCCAGAAACAGGAACCAGAGATTCGTGCTTTTATTGAACAGAGTCTGATTGAGAAACAACGGGCTGCAGCCGATCAGGAACCAGAAAAAAAGGGCTTTTTTACCGGCGCGTACTGCATCAACCCCTTTAATGGCGAGCGGGTGCCCATCTACATTGCTAATTTTGTCCTCATGGAATATGGAACCGGTGCCGTTATGGCCGTTCCGGCCCATGATCAGCGTGACTTTGAATTTGCGAGGAAATATCAGCTCCCCATCACACCCGTCGTTCAACCTGAGGGTACTGTTTTAGAAGAAAAATCGATGGAGGCAGCCTCCGAGGACCCCGGAATCCTTATTGACTCCGGAGACTTTAACGGTCTGGACTCAACTACTGCCAAAGAGCGTATCATTCAATACGCACAAGAAAAGGGCTTTGGCGAGGCTCGCATCACCTATCGACTCAGAGACTGGGGTATTTCAAGACAACGATACTGGGGTGCTCCCATCCCAATTATTTATTGTGAGAAGTGTGGGTTACAGCCTGTCCCCGAAGACCAGCTTCCGGTCCTCCTCCCCGGAGCAGACAACCCGAACGGCTCCCATGCACCACTGCACCAGCAAGAGGATTTTTGCACAACAACCTGCCCGAAATGCAACGGGACTGCGCGCAGGGAAACCGATACCATGGATACCTTTGTCGAATCCTCCTGGTATTTTGCCCGCTACACCTGTCCGGATAATGATCAGGCTCCACTGGACAAAGATGCCGCAGCCTATTGGCTTTCCGTAGACCAGTATATCGGCGGGGTCGAACATGCCATCCTCCACCTGCTTTATTCCCGGTTTTTTACCCGAGTCCTTCGTGATCTTGGATATCTCAACATTGATGAGCCTTTTACCAACTTGCTGACCCAGGGCATGGTCATCAAGGACGGGGCCAAGATGTCAAAATCCAAAGGAAACGTGGTTGATCCCAGTGATCTCATTGAAAAGTACGGTGCTGATACCACCAGGCTTTTCTCCTTATTTGCTGCTCCCCCTGAACGCGACCTCGAATGGAATGCCCAGGGCGTTGATGGCTCATCTCGCTTTCTCAACCGCGTATACCGCCTCATACACCAACATCGTTCATGCTTTGCCGATGCAACAGCCCTTGATGTCGTGTCACTGGATGAAGCAAACAGCGCCGTTTATCGGAAAACGCACCAAACCATCGGTCGTGTTACAGACTCTATTGAAAACAACTTTCATTTTAACACAGCCATTTCTGCAGTGATGGAGTTGATTAACCTGGTCGGCACCGGAAATGGGCAAGCCGCAAAAGGTCCTCTTGATCCCGCGGTCCTGAAATTATCTCTTGAATCAGCGCTTCTTCTTCTCTTCCCCATGGTCCCCCACTTCTGTGAAGAAATGTGGGCGATCACCGGTCATGAAAACAACCTTGATCAAATGAGCTGGCCTGAATTTGACAGCGAAGCGGCCCGTGAGGATGAGATTACCATTGTCATCCAGATCAACGGTAAGGTCAGATCACGCATCCAGGCTTCCGCAGATATTGCAAATGATAAGCTTGAGGAAGCGGCACTGGCCGATGATCGGACCATCCAGTTCATGGCAGGCAAGGTGCCGAAAAAAATTATTGTGGTAAAAGGCAAACTTGTTAATATTGTTCTATGAAGTTGACTATAATGAGTAAGGTTGTCACACATCGTATAAGACACTACCCGTTAGGCGCTTAGCCTGGGAAATATATCTGCGGAGCCGGTCAGTGAAAAAAAACATCCCCTGTATCCTTCTGTTCGTTGCTGTTACCATCCTCTTTTCAGGTTGTGGATATTATTTTCCAAGCGTCTATGATGGTCCGACCAAAACGATCTATATGCCGGAATGGAAAAACAGAACCAGCAAACTCGGAATCGACATCACTCTCTATAAAACACTTTCTCGATGGTTCCAACAATCAGAGGCGATCATCCTGACCAAAGACAAATCCAAGGCCCAGCTGATCCTTGCCGGTGAAATCGTCTCCATAGATTTGCCCAGTATTGCCTGGGGCGGCGATACGGTGACAACCGATGTTAAGATCAGGCTCGGGGTACGATATGTTTTAAAAGATTTGGAAACGGGAAAATTGCTCTGGGAGGTGCCCCATGAGATATGGACCGAGGACTACCCCTCAAGAGTTTTGAGTACCGTAGCCGAGAATGAAGCCCTGGAGACCATTATCGATGATCTTTCAGAACGCATCTATCTTGGCACCTTAAACAATTTAAGAAAAGAAAACTCAACTAGGCAGGAAACCCCCTAACACTGAATCAATACAGTGAGAAATTAATCCCTTACAACGTTTCTTCCCATCCGAGAGTGTTACAAACCAGGGACGAGCTGAGTTCTGTTGGCAAACAGCATAAAAAAAGGCGCTGCATTTACGCAGCGCCTTTTTCATTCTGAATCAGAAACTATATTATAGGCTTATCCGATCAATTCCTTGGCAGCCAGGGCAATAGACTTGGCATCCAGTCCCTGTTCGGCATACAGTTCAGCCGGTTTACCGGAAGACGCGTAATGGCTGACGCCAAGGCGACGCAGGGGAACGGAGCATCCTTTTTCCATAAGCGCTACCGATACACTGGCCCCTAGTCCGGTCTGGACATGGTGATCTTCCACGGTCAGAATCGGACCAATTTCTGCGGCTTCAAGAAGACCGTCCACATCCAGCGGTAACAAAGATGCCATATTGAACACTCCTACCGAGAGGCCTTCATCCTGTAACATCTTCCAGGCATCCATACATGCCGGAGTGAGGGAACCATAGGTCATAATCGTTGCCTGGGTTCCACGCCGCAGCCAATCACCTTTACCGGGGACAAAGGTGTAGTCGGTTCCGTAAAATTCAGCCCCGTCCTCAGTGGTTATAACCGGTGTCTTGGATCGTCCCATGCCGACAAAAAAGTTGCCGGGCTCCGTGGCGATAAAACGGACAATGCGATCGGTCTGGTTCGGATCAGCCGGCATGGCCACGGAAAAACGAAAATAGTTTTTCAAGAGCCCCAGATAATCAATACACTGGTGGGTGGGGCCATCTTCACCAACATCAAGACCGACATGGGTGGCAACAATCTTGAGATTTGCATGATTAAAATCACTGAGCCGGTTCTGATTATAGGCCTCGGACACGGCAAAGGAACCAAAGGTCGAGAAAAAGGTGACCAGGTTTTCACAACTCATGGAACCGCTCATGCCGGCGGCATGATGTTCCTGAATACCGGCCTCAAAATAGGCGGACGGGCTATGCTTGTGAAAATCCTAGGCCAAGCAGCGCATTTCCGTATGCGGATCGATTGTCGGTCATGGTATCGGCACTGTAAAGTATCGGCTCGCCTGCCTGTACCTGCGGATAATCGGACCGGGGCTTCATAATGGTGTTTGTTCGTACCGGCTCGGTGCGACGCTGCTGCCAGTGGGCAAAGTCGTTTTCATAATCAAGCTCAGCCAAACCATCTGCCAACAGCTCAGGACTTAGCGGTGAGCCGTGATACTTGGCAAGGTTCTCCATAAAGGATATCCCTTTGGCCATCACGGTGCGGGCGATGATAAGGGTCGGCACGCCGGAGGTGTTTCGATACGCGTTCCCCATTGCAGTAAATATTGCGCTCACATCGTGGCCGTCTTCAAGGCGAACCACATTCCAACCAAGGGTTTCATACAGTTTGCCGATGGGTTGCGGCATTATGTCTTCTGTCTTGCCGCAGATCTGGAGGTGATTTCTATCAAGGAGAACGGTAAGGTTATCGAGCTTATATTTATGGGCGTATCGAACGGCCTCAACAATCTGGCCTTTTTGGTGCTCGCCGTCGCCCATCAGGCAAAAAACCCGGTTATCCTGCTGCTTGACCTTGAACGCTTGGGCCATACCTACAGCGGTACTCAACCCCTGGCCTAGGTTGCCCGTATCCCATTCAACGCCGGGAGCAATGGATTCGACGTGGCCGGGAAAGCCTGAGCCTGTCCGTCTGAAACCGGAAAGGAAGTCGTCTTCGCTGAAGTATCCGTACTCGGCAAGCACAGAATACACGCCCGGGGAAATATGGCCGATGCTTTCGACAAAACGATCACGACCTTGCCAGTGCGGCTGTTCGGGATCATGTTTTATGATACCGTATGCGACAAGCAACATATCGAGTGAGGATAACGAGCCACCAGGATGACCGGAAGCGGCTAGAGACGTAGAGAGAAGAATCCTTCTGGCACAACGCCTGCGCATTTCACTCAATGCGGAAATCTCCTGTTCAGAGAGTTCCGTCTGTTCTATATCAAGTTTAAAACTCATAATCTGGGCTCCGTCGGATTTTACTTGCAGAAAAAAAATAAATATTCATATATCGGCCGTTATACGACTACAGGGTATTTTGAAGAATTAGATTTTCTGGTCGAGATCAGATAAGCTCAGGCTTGAGATACGCGACAAGTTACAAAACAACCATCTGGTTGTTTTCCCGAGAATAAATCTTGATAATATACAAATACCGCTAGAAAAAAAATCTTTTCAAGGTGGCCGCAGTTCACATATTGCCGTGTCCAAGAAAAAGACTGCATAACAAAACAAATAAGGATCCTTATACTACAATGTTTAATAAACTCAACAGGAAAATCTTTGTTCCGCTTCCGATACAAAATGGAGGCATGCTCCCATGCCTATAGCCGCTCTTCTCCGTGACAATCCCTATGTCCTTGCCCCCCTGGCCGGGTATACCGACCTTGCCTTTCGTCTGCTCTGCCGTGAACGTGGAGCCGGCCTTTGTTTTTCAGAAATGATCAGTTGCCATGGACTGGTTTACGAGCAAAAAAACACTCGTCTTCTTCTGCAGACGACCACGAACGACCGGCCGCTTGGTATCCAGTTATTCGGCAGCAACCCGGAGGTGATGGCAGAGGCTGCATCACGTATCAATGTCCAAGAGGCTGACTGTATAGATATCAATATGGGGTGCCCTGTTCGCAAAGTGATTAAAAAAGGAGCCGGCGCCGCGTTGATGAAAGATATCCGTCTGGCAGAGGACATTATCAATCAGGTTGTCCGTCACACCACCTTACCGGTGACGGTTAAATTTCGAAGCGGCTGGAACAATGAGCACATCATTGCTCCCGAATTTGCGCAAATGGCTGAAAGCGCCGGTGCCTCTGCCGTCACCATTCATGCGCGCACCTGGGCCCAGGCATTTGGCGGCAAGGCCGATTGGCAGATCATTGCCCGGGTTAAAGGATCCGTGTCCATTCCGGTTATTGGAAACGGTGACATCCTCTGTTATGAAGACGGAGAAAAAATGCGCTCTGAAACAGGTTGTGACGGGGTGATGATCGGACGCGGTGCGTTGGGCAATCCGTGGGTGTTTTCTCAGCAGGGCCGGCCCGACAGTCTCAAAAAACGACTCCCTGTAATTCTTCGCCACCTGGAATTGGTTGAGGAACATCTGGAAGCGGAAAAAATACTTTTTCGGGTAAAAAACCACATCGGCAGATGCCTTGGCGGACTACCAGGAGCAAGCCGCATGCGCCAGGAAATCATGATCCTTAAGGACTTGAACAGCCTTAAAACGCTGCTTACCAATGAACAGGGAAATCCAAGGCCATAGCGATTCACTGCTGGACCGGGGGAGCTGCCAACAGGTTATCTTCCACCTGTTTAAAGAGTTGCAGGGAAAGCCTCTGCGCCTTATTCAGCTCGTCCCAGCTCATCCGGGCCATCAGATTATTGCGTGCGACGATGGAGCTGGTATTACCCTGACTGGCGGCAAGACTGTACCATGCATACCCCTGTACCCGGTCCACATTTGTTCCCAGACCGTTTACATGCATAAGGCCGACATTGTTCTGGGCGGCAAGATCTCCCTGGAGGCCTGCCTCGGTATAGAGTGCGAGGGCCTTGGCAAAATTTTTATTGCCGCCAAAGCCGTTGTAATACATGAAGGCCAGATTCTTTTTTGCTGAAACATCTCCATGTTCGGCAGCCACTGTTAACCTTTTCATCGCTTCCTGATAATTCTGCGGCACCCCGGTACCCTGTAGGAACATGGCCCCTAAAATGGCAAGTGATTCCGGACTGGTTTTCCCCTGTCGCTCCGCCCGCCGCAGCCACTTGAACGCTTCACGCTGATTAGGATCAGTACCCTGCCCTTTATACAGCATGCCACCAACAATAAACTGTGCCTCGGCATCTCCCCTGGCCGCAGCCTGCAGATACAATTGCAGGGCCCTGGCATAGTTAACCGGAATCCCCTGGCCCGTATAGTGCCGAAAGGCTTTGACCATTATTCTTGCGGTATCCGAATCTTCTTCGGCCAGCACAGGTATCGGGAGATGAATACAGAGAAGCAGAGCGATCAGGAGATTGAGAAAGGAACGGCCCCGGTGGGATACGGAACCAGGGATTGCCCGCCAATTAATCACTCTCATGCATTAACCTGAAATAAAAAAATGTGATTATCATCAAAGCTCTGCTGTTCCTACTTGGCGAGGGGACTGATTTTATTTTTCTATACCAGGGACAGAATACTTTTCACCACATTCTCCTGTTTACTCGTTGCTTCATATTAATATAAATAGAAAAATTAATCTGTCTCCCGGATTGGTGAAAAAAATTCAGTCCCCTACATCGAAGGCCGCACAGGCATTTCTACTTAATAGCTGAGCTTTGATGGTAATCAGCTAAAAAAATATAGGCAAGGAGTAATGCTTACCCGTTTAGGTAATCAAGGAACCGCCCCGATGAGCCATTTGAGACGATGTGTGAGCATCGTTTTAAAGAGATGAAATCGGACCGGTCCCATGTATTATACTGTTGTATCCTGATTTGACGCTGAAAAAGATTACTTCAACTTAACTTTCATTAGCTGTCGAGTTCTATTATTCCACACGCGGCACGGGCTCCGCCCGCACATCCTGCTTCTTCGCCCTCAGGACAATATGAGTCAGGATCAACATGAATGATAAATGCACTACCATCTTCGTCGAAAAGACTCAAGGGGCCATCAGAGAGGGTAACCCGACTGGTGACGGTTTTCATCATGCCTTTGCCGTTTTTCTTTACATTAATATTAATCAGGTCTCCGGAATGATAGGGGTGGTTACCGTCAGGACTTGTAAAGCCATAAAGGCCGGGATCAAAATGTCCTCCTGCCGCCCCGCAAGGTTCACAAGCGGCGGTCTCATGGATGTGGACCGCATGCTTGCCTTCAGGCAGGCCAGAGACCTTTATCATTACATCCACCTCTTTTACGCCCTCCTCGGACCGTTTTTCTCTCAAGGTTGCAAATCCTTTGGACTCAGTGGGGTCGTCACACGAATACAGAATTGCACTTGCCCGGACACCTTTTCTACTGTTATCTCCTTTGCTGTTCCGTGCATTGACATTACCTACGATAAATAGAAGCAGACTACAAATTATAACACTGTAGGTAAGACCGTTTTGTGCTTTATTTCCTAATGTCATAGTGTTCTCCTTTCTATTTGTTATGTTTTGTACTCTATCCTCCTCAGCAAAAACACCAAGCTTTAGGAGGACCCCTACCAATAGGGAAACACTATAAGCTTTGAATACTGCTATGGCAAGCTCCGCATCAGGATATAGTGCAAGTCACCGGTTTACCGTGCATGTAGGCTTATTGCAATGCCAAGAAGACCGGCCTCAACCTGTCATTACTTACAGATAAAATATCCGGAAGAGTACCTCGAACTTTTCCGACACCATGCCTGCTTTTTTCTCCGCCGAAAAATATTGTCAAGAGCATGGCAACCACCAACAAAAGCCCGAAGAGAACTATAATGAGATCTTCCTTTTTCATGAAATCCACCCCTTAAACTGACGCCAAACGACCCTGCCCCCATTCCCCTGCTGTTTGCATATTTACGACAACTTAACTATTAATATGGCAATTAAATAGACAGTTTAATATCCATCATTCTGTCATTCCCGCGAAGGCGGGAAGCCAGTAATCGCAAGGCTTTATCTGGATTCCGGCTCTCCGCTGCGCTGCGGCCGGAATGACGAATTTAGT
>CALZIH010000051.1 GCA_945787305.1 uncultured Desulfobulbaceae bacterium
TTACCTTTTTTCCGATTGATCGCCCCGGTAAAGGCCCCCTTTTCATAGCCAAAGAGATCACTTTCCAGAATAGAATCATTTATGGCGTTACAGTTGATCTTGAGAAAGGGTGTATCATTCCTATTACTCGTAGCTCTGACCAGATTGGCTACCAACTCTTTTCCGGAGCCGGACTCGCCTGTAATAAGTATGGTCGCATCCGACTTGGCCACCTGGTGTACCATCTCGCGCAATTCGCGCATGGCCGAGCTATTGCCTACCATACGATCGGCCTCGTGGTGAAAGCCGAGTTGGTTTTTTAAGGTGTTGACCTGTCGGGAAAGTCGTTTTCTTGTTTCCTCACTCTCTTCAAGTTCTTGAATTTTTTTATTCAGAATAACTTCGATATTGGTGTTAAACTCCAGCAGTTCCCCCTCGTGCTCTTTACGCTGGGAAATATCACGCATAACCACCATGATCAACTGCGCTCCGGTATAACCGACAAAGGGCGCAACCGAGTATTCTACTGGCACACCATTAACGATGGTTTCAGACAGGCCGGAAGCATTGCCACCCTGCTCTTGCTTTCCCTGATGAAAAAGCAGACATTCACCACCTACCTGCCGTAAGTCTTCTCCACATTCCCGAGTGCAGAGATCACCGAACCGTTCCAAAGCGCTTCGATTCTGATACTCAATGATAAAATCATCACGCAGCAGAAAAACCATCTCCGGCATAGCATCAAGTAAAGTCTGCCAGTTTCTAACCAGACGGTCGACTTCATTTCGGGTTTTCTGAAGCTCGACATTAAAATCCGTCACCGATGCACTCCTCTTGCTTTTTCGCCTGCTTGCAGGAATATTCAAACCATATGTATTCATGATACTCAATTAGAGAAAAATCACCAGAGAAACTTCCGTCAATGCGGAATTTTTTATTTTTCCGTATATTTCTTTCTATCTAATGGAAAACTTGGCAAAAGAAAACAGGTAATTCCACCTATTTTCTTCTTTTTTTCCGGTTTTTGCCAACAAAAAGCTCTTCTATAAGTCGCCGATGACCGGCAGGAAACGGAAAGTCACGTAACCCGGCAGGAGAGACCCATCGATACTGGCTGGCGGCATGCAGGACCGGTGTTTGCTTCTTGCCCTGTAATCGACAGGTAAAGCCGTGCAGGGTAACCCGATACTTCGTATAATGATGAACAACCGTTTCTAAGGGCCGTAATTCAGAAACGGTCAGCTCTGTTTCCTCTAATATTTCTCGAGTCGCGGCCTGTTGTGGCGTTTCACCCTCTTTTAATCTGCCGCCCGGAAACTCCCACAAACTTCCCCAGACATCGTTGGCAAGACGCTGTTGGACAAAGATCAACTCTTCATGAACAATGATGCCGCAAGCCATAACGATCTCAATCGTCTTTGCCTTCGGAACACGAACAGGCCGCAGGTTGATTGTGCCGCGCTGCCGGGATTGACAGCGACCGGTCAAGGGACAGCAATTACACTTTGGTGATTTTGGCCGACAAACCAATGCCCCCAGTTCCATCAGGGCCTGATTAAAAAAACGAGCCTGATTGTCCGGAAGCAGCTCTTTGGCAAAATTTTGTAATTTCTTCCTGACACTTACCGCCTTCACGGACTGATCCAGATCAAGCAGACGGGCAAAAACCCGTTCAACATTGGCATCCAGTACCGGAAATGGCTTGTTGTAGGCAATGGAGAGTATGGCTGCTGCTGTATACGGACCCACGCCCGGCAAAGCCAGCAGTATCTCGGGATCAGCAGGAACCTTTCCATCATGCTCTTCCATAAGCACCTGTGCTGTCCGACGAATATTTTTTGCCCGTGAATAATACCCCAATCCTTCCCAGGCTTTCAATATCTCCTGTTCACCTGCCTCTGCAACCGAAGAAACATCAGGAAACAGCCCCATCCAACGATTGTAGTATTGCACCACCCGGTCCATTTGGGTTTGCTGGCCCATGATTTCGGAAATCCAGACGTGGTAGGGATCATATCCTGCTCGCCAAGGCAGGTTGCGTTGATTCTCATCAAACCAGGAGAGCAGAAGTTTCTGTACAGTATTTTTTTCTGAAATTGTGTATCTGTTCGATGTATCCTTCATCTCTTTTCTTTTGAATGAGTGAACCCTTCATTTGACTTTGATCAGTTAGAATGCAATGAGACATACCACATCCACCCGCGGCCTGTGCACCCTATGCGTTTTCCTTACCGCATCTCTGTTCTCCTGCTGTCGATATGGACTTGCGCTTGAAGCAGCAGAAATACTTGTTATAGCCAACAGTAACGTCTATGGCAGCACGGAGCTGGCAAAATACTATCTCCACAGTCGATCCATCCCCGACAAAAACTTGGTTACCCTCCGGACCACCAAACTGGAAACATGTTCTCGAACTCAATATAATAAAGAGATACGAGAGCCTGTTCTGCAATATCTCAGACAACGAATGAAAACACAACGAATTCGCTGCCTGGTAACCGTCTACGGCCTCCCGTTGAGGATAGGATCAAATGCAAAGGAGGAAAACGAACAGAAAACAACCAGGGCCGCGGTCGACTCCGAGCTGGCCCTTATTCTCAGTGGTGACTATCCGCTTGACGGCTGGCAACCTAACCCGTATTTCCTCGGTTTTCAACGGCAGAACATACTCCTCAAACGAGACAACGTCCTTATGGTCAGCCGCCTTGACGGTCCTGATTTAAAAACAGTTCGCCGCGTTATTGACCACAGCCTCAAGGCGGAAACAATCGGCTTGCGAGGTCGAGCATGCATTGATGCTCGATGGCCGCGAAAGGACCAGGGTAATCTACAAGGTTATGCCTTATACGATGCATCCCTGCACAAAACCGCCGAAATAATCGCCAAGGATGGGCAAATGGAAGTCAACATGGACAGCAAAGAACGGCTGTTTTCAGAAGGTGAATGCCCACAAACCGCCCTGTATTGTGGCTGGTACAGTTTGACAAACTATGTCGATGCCTTTACATGGCAACAAGGCGCCATCGGCTTTCATATTGCAAGTGGGGAGTGCACAACCCTGAAAAACCCAAAGAGCAATGCCTGGTGCAAGCGCATGCTCGAAGATGGCATTGCTGCTACAATCGGCCCCGTTTATGAGCCGTATGTCCAGGGATTTCCACTGCCGGATATTTTTTTCCGTCACCTCATCGACGGCTACCTGAGTCTTGCGGAATCATATCTGGTAAGCCTGCCCTTTCTTTCCTGGCAGATGATCTTGATCGGCGACCCGTTATACATGCCGTTCAAGCCGATAAACTTTTCTGAACACGAACTCTGTTTTCCCCTCTTTGCGCCTGATCCAATTCAACACCTGCTGAACCCTATGTCGCTGCACAGACCACTCCACCAGCTTGTGTTTTCCGGGAAAGTCGGTCAGAGACAAACCAAGCAGCATGGTCAAAACACCTTGCCCTGGTAGAAACAGCATTGCTATACCGGCACCAAACAGGACAACACCGATTACATTTCTTACTATCAGGACAAGTAAAGCGGCAACCGGATGGCGCTGCCGGTAGGACAGGCGATGATTCTGGAAATAATCTTCAGGCAATCGACTTACCAGCCAGGGGACAAAGAGCAGGCTGCCGACAAACATGAAGATGGAGAGGACTCCAAGTAAGGCTACGATGTCAGTCAGTGCCATTTTCTTTTTTCTGCAGCAGCCAGAGTCGCCACTGCTCGCGACGTGCCCTATGCACCATGCGCACCCTGTCCGTCGGCAATGCAGCCAACAGGTCCGGCTCCATGCCGGGAATAAAGCCGGAAACCATGTGCAAGCGTGGCTGCCAGAATTTTTGGTTCTTGAAAAGCTGCAACAGCAGTCGTTTATACAAGTTGGTAATTACAAGGTCATACTGCATATCAGGGAGACCATCCTGTACATCATACCCATAAACCTCAACCTGCTGGCCACAGCCGTTTAGTTCGACGTTCCGCTTCGCCACACTCACGGCAAGCGGATTGTTATCAAGTGCTGTAACCCGTTCGACGCCAAGACGTGCCGCGGCAATGGCAAGCAGTCCGGTACCGGTTCCCAAATCAAGCACCGATCGTATCCGCTCTCCCGACTCAAGGATAAGCGTCTCCAAGGTTTCCAGGCAAAGGCGGGTGGTTGCATGAAACCCACTGCCAAATATCACACTGGGATCAAGAACGATTTGCTGGCAACAGGAATCGACGGGAACAGTATCCTCCCATAATGGCCGAACTGCCAAATACTTGGTCGCAAAAGCAGTGATTTGTACCCCGGCTTCCCAGTCTTGATAATTCAGGTCGGCCTGATACACAATCTCAGCCCCGGTTTTTCGGCAAAGTTCTGCAACCAGCTCATCTTTGGGCCGGTGAAAAAAAAGAATAGGGCTCTCGTCTTCTATCCAGATCCCTATCAAATCCGGATCATTAAAGGCCGGCAGTGCCCCCCGATCAAGCGAATAGACATAGAGCTGATCATATTTCGTATACGGCTTTTTAAGCACTTATTACTCCCGAGCCTTGGATTCTGCAGAAACCAGAATATCAACCAACCGTCTTTTCGGGACATGATGCACCTGCTCTTTATCACGCCAGTAACGAACATCGCCATCTTCCCCGACCTCTTCCAGCTCAACCTTCTCGGCAGGATAACCAAGAGCCAGGACCAGCAAAACCTTGCTGCTTGGACTTAAGCTAAGGATATCATAAATTTTCTCAGAAAATGATCCGATGCGGCAACCGAATATCCCCAATGATGCAGCCCCCAGCAACAAATTCTGACTGGCGATGCCCAGATCGAAGTGAGCTTCATACTCCGGACCTTTCAACCATTTCCGTTCCAGCAGACAAACGATATAGGCGGAAGGGCGCTCTCCCGAAACCGGGCCTTTCCAGTCTGGAATATATCCGGCCCAACCAAGCAGTGGGAAGAGAGCTGAACGTAGGGAATCTTCCGTGATAATTTGATATCTAAGGGGTTGCCCGTTTCTGGCAGAACCACCAAGCCGTGCCAAATCCACCAACTCAAGCAGGGTTTCCGGTGTCACCTTATGTTCTTCCTGAAACCGACGAACAGTACGGGTTGTTACAATCAGATCAGCAAGCATGATGCTCTTACTCCATAATTTGTCCGACATGGGTCAGCTCCGGGCACGTTTTTACCTCAAAACGAATCATTGCCATCAGAAACGAAAATACTACCCCAAGTCAATACTTTTCCCATCATGAAAAAGAAAAAAGAAAACTCTTCTTATTTTCCTGTTCAACTCAAATTTAACATGCTAGATTTTAAAGAGATACAGCTAAAAAGAGTATAACTCTCACTTTTTCATTAATCTGATGCTCGACATCCTCAAGGCCATGCGGTGGCAAGATATCATTGATATCCTCATCGTCTCCTACATCATCTATCGCATCATCCTCCTCATCCGCGGCACTCGTGCCGTCCAGATGCTGCTTGGAATTGTCCTCATCACCGGTATGTACTTTATTTCCGGCAGGTTCGACCTGTTGACACTGCACTGGCTGCTAAAAACCTTTCTCAGCTCTATCCTATTGATAATAATCATAGTATTTCAAGCCGATATCCGCAGGGCGCTGACACAGATGGGCAAAACCCCCTTTCATAAAACCCATGATGTAGCGGTTCGAGATATAAATGAAATCATCACTGCCGCCATATATATGGCCCGTAGACGAATCGGGGCATTAATTATTATCGAACGTGAAACCGGACTTCGTGATTATATCGAATCCGGATTTCGCCTTGATGCCCGCCTGGTACACGAGCTCCTGATTGCCATATTCCTTCCGTCTTCGCCGATGCATGATGGTGGACTTATAATCCATAAGGGCAAGATTCACTCCGCCGGCTGCCTGCTCCCTCTTTCCAAAAACCCCAGCATCTCCAAGCGTTACGGCACCCGTCATCGTGCGGCTCTGGGACTTTCCGAAGAAACCGATGCCGTTATTATTGTTGTCTCTGAGGAAACCCAAGAAATTTCCCTTGTCAAACAGGGGCAAATCACGACCATTCGTGATGAAGACGCCTTGACCAATACACTGCAAAAAATATTCATTAACCAGGAACAAACCACCTCTGCATGGAAAAACTGGCTTGGCTTAATAAAGAATTCCTGAAGGAAAACATGGCCAGAATTCGCCTGAAAGATTGGGCATTCAAGGCGGTCTCGCTCGTCCTGGGTGTTTTACTCTGGTATTTCGTAGTCGGTGAAGATCAGGTGGACATCAACATTTCAGTACCTATCGAGGTGTTAAACCTGCCGTCTGACCTGGTTATCTCCAACCAGTACAAAAAGGAAATCGAAGCCTCTGTTCGGGGGCCACGCAGTATAATTCAGGAATTGCGCAATCGAAATATCACACGACCGGTGGATTTATCGAAAGCCATCCCCGGCACAATGGTCATAAAAAATGCTGCTGACGCCATCTCCTTCCCTAACGGTATTAAGGTGTTACGCCTGCAACCTGCCAACACAACCCTGTTGCTTGACAAGTTAGCGGAAAAAGAGTTTCCCATCCACCCTGTGGTCGAAGGGGAGCCGATCGCGGGCTTTGAACTCAGTGCCATTAAATTGCAGCCGGAAAAGCTTATCGTTTCCGGGCCAAAAACCATTCTCGATTCTCAACTTGCCCTGAAGACCTATGTTATCAACCTTGATGGACTTGCCCATTCCACCAGCCTGCAGGTTCAACTGAATCTGAGCCCTGAAATGCTTAACCTAATCGGTGAAACCGTGGTCTCGGCTGAAATAACAGTCAAAGAACGCATGCTGAAAAAGACAGTTCGCGGCATTCCGGTCAATGTTCGGGATGCCGACCAAGAAGTAATAACCGTACCGGCAACGGTGGCTGTCGAGGCGGATATTCCAGAAAACCTTATCCGTGACACACCTGAACTGGCCATGCTCTTCAGGGCCTCGGTGGGAGTAAAGGATGCTGCACTTCCCGGACAGATTGAAGTCAATGTTGCAGGGGTAACTGTCCCTAATCACGCTCCAATCAAAGTAATCACCATCAAACCCGACAAGGTGGTAGTTCGTCTTCAGCAATAACCATCGTGTGCCATTGACACTAAATCATTAATCAAAGAAACAACGTAGACTATTTCATAATATACAGGAACACAACATGCGAAAACTTTTTGGAACAGACGGTATACGCGGGGTCGCCAACATTTACCCCATGACCTCGGAAATAGCCATGCAGATTGGCCGGGCAATTGCCTTTATCGTCAAGAACAACACCAAAGGACACCAGATCGTCATCGGCAAAGACACCCGTCTTTCCGGCTACATGATCGAAAATGCTCTTGCCGCCGGGATCTGCTCCATGGGAGTCAACGTGCAGATACTCGGCCCTGTACCTACTCCGGGTATAGCATTCATTACAACATCGATGAGGGCCGATGCCGGCGTGGTGATTTCAGCCTCGCATAATCCCTTTCAGGACAATGGCATCAAAATATTTTCCAGTGACGGCTTCAAACTGCCGGATGAAGTGGAAGCAGATATCGAAGATCTTATTTTTTCCCAGAAAATGGCTGCGTTGCGGCCAGTCGCTGACGAGGTAGGCAAGGCTTCCCGTATTGACGATGCCAAGGGGCGCTATATCGTCTTTCTCAAAAACACCTTCCCCAAAAAATACACCCTGGATGATTTCCATATCGTCCTGGACTGTGCGCATGGAGCCACCTACAAGGTTGCACCTTATGTCTTTTCAGAGCTTGGCGCAAAGGTAACGACCATTGGCGTTGACCCGAACGGAAAGAATATCAACCACGATTGCGGCGCCCTGCATCCTGAAGTTATGGCAGAAAAGGTCAAGCAGTTAGGCGCAGATATCGGCCTGGCTCTTGACGGGGACGGTGATCGCTTGATTGTCTGTGACGAACATGGCGAAATTGTTGATGGCGATAAAATCATGGCCATCTGTGCACAGGAACTGATGAGCCGGAGAAAATTAAAGAAAAAAACCTTGGTGGCTACGGTCATGTCCAACATGGGCCTGGAAAAGGCTATGCAGGAAATGAAAGGGCAACTGGTACGAACCCAGGTCGGCGATCGTTATGTGGTCGAAACCATGCGAGCCAAAGGGTATAATTTCGGTGGTGAGCAGTCAGGTCACCTGGTCTTTCTGGATCACAACACTACTGGTGACGGCACCTTGGCCGGCCTTCAGCTGTTGGCCATTATGATCAAGAAAAAGAAACCGTTGTCGGAACTGGCAACCATTATGTCCACCTATCCACAGGTTCTGGAAAACGTACGGATGTCAAGCCGCATTGCACCAGACCAGATCCCTGGCTTTCCGGAGGCACTCAAGGCTGCGGAAGAAAAACTTGGTACACAAGGTCGGATACTGGTACGCCCATCTGGTACCGAACCGGTAATCAGAGTCATGGCCGAGGGTGAGGATGAAAAAGAAATCTCGACCATTGCCCTGGAACTCTGCGATATCATCCGTCGGGCCGACAGAATATAGAAAGAAAACAAAATTGGTAGGCTGAGGGGTTAGAGCATCTAAACCCTCAGCCCCCTATATCAATACAACACCTCACTCCTATGCCCTGGCTTTATCCATTGCTCGTTTGAAGGCATCGGCTGAATTGGCTATTACCTCATCATCAACGCAGAAGGCTAAACGTATATAGCCGGGAGCGCCAAAACCACGTCCAGGCACGGCTAATATCTTCTCCTCCTGCAGGATGCTGCAGAAGGCAACATCATCAATCGGGGTCTTGGGAAAAAGATAAAACGCACCTTTGGGCTTTACATAGTCAAAACCGGCGTCATCAAGCACCTTACAAAATATCTCCCTCCGGCGAGCATAGATAGAGCTATCCACGCTCACATCCTGCAATTGTTCAACCACCCGCTGCATTAATGCCGGGGCATTGACAAAACCAAGAATCCTGTTGGCCAGGGTCAAGGCATCAAGTAAGGCGTTCTTCTCTTTTATATCAGGATGAACTGCAATATAGCCAATACGTTCACCGGGAAGACTGAGGTCCTTGGAGTATGAGGATACAACAATGGAATTGGTCGTTGTCGCCATGATCGAGGGCACCTCGCAGTCATCATAAACGATCTTGCGATACGGCTCATCGGAGACCAGATAGATGGGACGGCAAAACCGCTCTTCAGCGATATCCAAGATTTTCCCAAGCTGCATGAGGGATTCTGCCGAATACACCTGGCCCGTCGGGTTATTGGGGCTGTTTATCAGCACCGCCTTGGTTTTTTCTGTCAAGGCATCTTCAATGGCGGCGATATCCAGATTAAACTCCTCATCGGTGTTAACGACCTTTGTCACCCCGCCATGATTATCGACATAAAAATTATACTCGACAAAATAAGGTGCGAGGATAATCACTTCGTCACCGGGATTCAATATCGATTTCATCACCACGTTCAGGCCGCCGGCAGCACCACAGGTCATGAGGATGTCGCCCTGGTCAAGCTCCACATTCTGCTCTGCTGATAATCTGCTTGCCAGGGTCTCCCTCACGTACGGGTACCCGCCGTTTGGCATATAGGCGTGTACCCCGGGCTTGTCATTTTCCGCCAATTCCTTCAAAATTTTAGAAAATTTTGCCGGCGGTGGAACATCCGGATTACCGAGGCTGAAATCAAAAACGTTATCAGCGCCAAATTCGGCTTTCATCCTCGCCCCTTCTTCAAACATTTTACGAATCCAGGATGATTTCTCGGCAAAAGCCTGCATTTTTTTTGCTACGGTCATTTTTTCCTCGTCATACAAGTAGACATTAATAACAAGCTATATAATTGGACGCAGATTGTTATTTTCCCCTGCGCAATATACGTACTCAACAGTTCAGCATTCAACCTTACTTTCCATTATATTTCTTTTTGAAATATTCGTATGCAGCGTTGATATCCTTCATCTTCTCTTCGGCAACACCTTTAAACTCCTCACCAAGATGGGCCACCTTATCGGGATGGTACTGCATGGAGAGTTTCCGGTAGGCTTTTTTGATGGCCTCAAAGTTCTCTCCGTTCTCAAGACCGAGTACGGCATAGAAACGCTCTCCCGACTGCACAGCAGTGGCTGTTGCCTGCTGCTGCCGATACATATATTTTGCCTCTATCGTTCGCAGATCATAGGAAGAGATCTGAAGAAAGGCGGCAACTTTCCTGGCAAGGTCGACCTCACCTTGGATGACCGGCTGTTTAGTATAAATGATCTGATAAATCAACTCCAACAGGATCAGGCGAGGCTCATAAGCAAAACTGCTCCTGAATTCCTCCAACAGTTCATCCATACTCGCCTCGGTATCCCGGGCATCCTTGATCAACTGCTTGACCCAGTACATCTGGTCCTGGTTATAGTGCAGGCTATACTGAAAAAAATTGGTCATGGTCGCCAGTTCGGCCTTGGAAAAATGTCCATCAGACTGGGCGATTTTTACCAGGATATGTACCAGCAGGTAAACAAAACGCTTATGCGTTTCAGTTTGCGAGGCCTCGTAGGTTGAGACCCGACGTTGGACATAATAGGAAAACCCGTAAAAGGCGGCGAGTAAAAGAAAAAAGCCCAGTAAACCGGCAAAGAAGAGGAAACCGAGAAAATTCATCAAGGCTGGTGCACCGCCCGTTACGAGGAGAAGCATGCCAATAATAAGGAGGCAGCCTCCGCAACCGGGTTGATTATGTTGTCGATATTCCATCAGGCAGGATTGGGTTGAAAAATATGGTCAGGAATCAGGCGTTGGTGGCAGGTAACTCTGCAGATTCATCAGCAAAAAGGGCATCAACAAACTCTCTAGCATTGAAATCCCGCAGATCATCCATCTGCTCTCCAATGCCGATAAAACGAACCGGAATACCCAACTCACGGCAGACATTGGCCACAATGCCACCTTTGGCCGTGCCATCAAGTTTGGTCAGGGCAAGACCACTGACATCGACAGCCGCATGAAAGAGTTTTGCCTGGGATATACCGTTCTGTCCAGTTGTTGCATCAAGAACCAAAAGCACCTCATGGGGCGCACCTGCCATTTTTTTACCGATCACCCGTTTGATTTTCTTCAACTCTTCCATCAGGTTGGTGCTGGTATGCAGACGACCGGCAGTATCTATGAGAATCACGTCAAAATTATGGGCTTTGCCGTATGCAAGCCCGTCAAAGACAACCGACGAGGGATCGGAACCCGGCTCTTTGGCGATAACCTCTACCCCGACCCGGTCACCCCATATCTTCAGCTGATCAATAGCTGCTGCCCGAAACGTATCGGCTGCCAGCAGGAGCACTGACTGGCCGGACTGTTTGAACTTATTTGCAACCTTACCGATGGTGGTGGTTTTCCCAACCCCGTTGACACCGACCACCATGATCACAAAGGGTCCTGAATCCGGCATAACAAGTTCCGCTGCCTGGTCCGATTGGCGGAGAAAGGAGAGAATTTTATCTCGCAATACCTCTTTTAGGGCCTGCGGGTCACTGAGTTCATTCCGCTTTACCAGTTTACGGGCGCTATCCAGCAATTCCTGGGTGGTTACCACTCCAAGGTCTGAGGTGATCAGGATCTCTTCGAGATCATCAAGGAGTTCTTCATCGATCTCCCTTTTACCGAGAAAAACGGAATCCAGTCGATGCAGCAGCCCGTGCCTGGTCTTTCCCAGACGTTCCTGCAGACGTTTAAACAGGGATTTTTCCTTCACCTGTTCAGGTGACGACGGAATTTCAATCGTCTCCTCAGTTGGCTTTTCGTTTTCCTGCTCTATATCCTCAAACACTTCCGTGCTTGGTGTTTCGACTACCGGTTCAGGAGGCACAGGTGGCTGTTGAACATCTTCCGCCTGTTCCTGGGCCTGCTGCACACCCTCTGCAGCAGCAAGTTGTTGAGAATCAAGCTCAACAGCAGCACGCTGTTCCTCTACCGGCTGTTGTTCTAACCGACCATCTTGGTCAATAGTCGTCTGTTCAACTTTCTCTTCGCTCTTTTCATCTTTGGTAAACTTCTTTTTAAACCAACCAAGCATTACTTATCCGCCCCTTTTTCCAAGGCAAACTCCAATGCCTCCTCAATTGTATGGGGATAATGAAAGATAACGCCTTCCCGTACATCCTCAGGTATTTCCAACACATCCTTTTCATTGAGTACCGGCAGAATCAGCTCCCGAATCCCGGCCCGAAGCGCAGCCAAAACTTTTTCCGCGATTCCGCCCACCGGCAGCACATCGCCGCGCAGGGTGATTTCGCCGGTCATCGCCACATCCTGGCGAACAGCTTTACCGGTAATCACTGACACCAACGAGTTGACCATGGCCACTCCGGCCGATGGGCCATCTTTTGGTATTGCTCCCTCGGGGACATGGACATGAAGATCGGTTGCGGAAAACACATCTTCGTCAATGTTCAACTCCTTGGCATGGGAACGGATGTAGGTAAGTGCTGCTGTAGCCGATTCCTTCATTACATCGCCAAGTTTTCCGGTCAACGTTAAGCCGCCCCTGCCCTTCATGCTCGACGTCTCGATAAACAAAATCTGTCCACCCACAGGGGTCCAGGCAAGACCCGTGGCAAGACCCGGCCCCCAGGTCCTGGCCTTCATTTCCGGGAAGAAACGGATAGGTCCAAGAAAATCATGCAGGTCATCCGGCATTACTACCCGTTTATCCGTTCGCCCTCGAGCAATCTCAGCTGCAACGCCGCGACAAACCGCGGCAATTTGCCGTTCAAGATTACGAACACCAGCTTCCCTCGTATAGGAGCGACTCAAAGCGACCATGGTTTCTTCCGGAATATCAAGATCATCTTCGCTCAGAGCATGGGCCTCAAGCTGCTTACCCAAAAGATGCCTCCGGGCGATGGCGACCTTTTCCTGCTCGGTGTATCCGGAAAGATCTACGATCTCCATGCGGTCCCTTAGCGGGCCGGGGATAGTATCGAGTACGTTAGCAGTGGCAATAAACATCACCCTGGAAAGGTCGAACTCAATATCCAAGTAATGATCGGTAAAGGTAAAGTTCTGTTCCGGATCGAGGACCTCGAGCAGAGCTGAAGAAGGGTCGCCGCGAAAATCGCTGCCAAGTTTATCCACCTCATCAAGGAGAAAAACCGGGTTATTTGAACCCGCCTTTTTCAAGCTCTGGATAATTCGTCCCGGCAAAGCTCCGATATAGGTACGTCGATGTCCACGAATCTCTGCCTCATCGCGCATGCCACCCAGGGCCATGCGGACGAACTTTCGGTTCATGGTCCTGGCAATGGATTGCCCAAGCGAGGTTTTACCCACACCGGGAGGGCCGGCAAAACAGAGGATAGGCCCATGCATATCATCCTTTAATTTGCGAACCGCCAGAAACTCAAGAATACGTTTTTTAATCTTGTGCAAACCGTAATGATCACGATCAAGATCCTTTTCCGCCAGATCAAGATCAAGGGTATCAATGGTGGAATCCATCCAGGGCAGATCAAGGATCCAGTCAATATAGTTTCGGGAAACCGTATATTCGGGTGAAGATGGAGAAATACGCTCCAGACGGCCCAACTCTTTTTCAACAACCTTTTCTGCCTCGGGGCTGAGCTTCTTTTCTGCTATCCTTTCACGAAGCTCCTTCACCTCTACCTTATCTTCGTCTCCTTCCCCCAACTCTTTGCGGATAGCCTTAAGCTGTTGTCGAAGAAAGAACTCCCGTTGTTTCCCGTCCATATCTTTTTTAATGGACTCCTGCAGCTCCTGGCTCATCTCCACCGTTTCAAGCCGCTTGGTCAACTCGCGGGCGACCCGGTGCAGCAGCTCATCAACATCCAGCAGCTCGAGAATTTCCTGTTCGTCGGCAATTTTAAGATTGAGCTGCGAACTGACAAGAAAAGCAATATGAAAAGGATCGGCCAGGGCATTTACCGTGGTCGCCATTTCCTGAGGCAACTGGGTCAGTTTAACCAGCTTCAGAAACTGATTACGAACATTGAGAATCAAGGCCTCGATTTTTTTATCTTCAACCACCACCATGGGAATTTCTTGTACCTTTGCCTTCAGGTAGGGTTCCGTTTCTATATACTCGACAGTCTCAATCTTTTTGGTTCCACTGACCAGAACCTGGTAATACCCCTCTTCCGCCTTAGTCAACTTATGGATATATCCAACCACCCCTGTCCCGTAGAGGTCCTTGGGAGTGATGTCGTCTTTACCGCTCTTTTCAATCCGACTGGGAACCAACCCAATCATCCGATCACCGAGCAGGGCATCGTCTATCAATTTTTTAGAGGAGTCGCTTCCTATTTGCAAGGGAAAGCCCATGCCGGGATAAAAAACAAAACCATGTAAAGGAAGAATCGACAGGATTTCAGGAACCTGCAGGGTTAAGGGATCGACTTGCTTTTCTTTTACTTTTTCTTCACTGGCCATATCTTATTCTCCTTCATGCACCTGAATCTGGATCCTGCCTTTCTTCTGTCTTTTCGGGAGGGTTATCATCAGGATTCCATCGGAATACGAAGAATCAGCTTGATCAACATCCACCACAGAGGGCAAAGAGACTGTACGTTCAAATCGGCCAAATTCTATTTCCAGCTGATGGACACAGGCAATGGACCCCTGGGCCGGCAACTGCCGATTCCCACTGACCCGGAGTTGGTGTTCCCCAGCAACCACTTCCAGGGTTCCAGGTTCAACGCCGGCCAGATCAAAATAAATATAAACCTCTGTCTCCGCCTCATAAATGTCTGCAGGAGGCTGCCAACGACTGCTCCCCATGGGCATCATCCGCCCCAGAGACATATTGCGCAACATACGGCCGGTCTGCTGCTGCATCTCTTCGAGTTCTTGAAAGATTTTTTTGCTGAAACGATCCATTGCATCCTCGTTGGTGCTGCGCCGGGCCGCTATCGCGGCCTGGCTGGTGATGATCAACCTTCCTGTTTTGAGTATGAATAAGCACTATAACGTTTCTTGCAAATATTTATCAACAAAAACAGCAAGAAAAACGAGCAATACAGCCGTTCTCGGGTTGATTCGTCAAGAATATTTTTTTTCATTGCTTTTCAACCCGCCGATATTAATGTATGTGATCACCATTGAATCGTATTTACATTTCACTATTTTTTATAGATTGGAGGTTTTCATGAGCAGTTCATGCGGAGGGTCCTGTGGATCCGAAGGTCAGAGCAGCTGCGGCTCGGCCGATGCACATCTCGCGCAGCAGGATATCGCCATTAACAGATCACTGGGTAAAATTAAAAACAA